>DATEXR010000278.1 GCA_035256765.1 Candidatus Deferrimicrobiaceae bacterium
CCGTCCCCTTTGCGGATCGCCACGCTGCGGCCGAGCAGCGAGTCGATGATCCGTGCGCCCGCGCCCTCGATCGTGCACCCCTCCAGGACGATGCTGTGCTCGATTTCGACGTCCCGCAACGTGCAACCGCCCGCGATCGAGGTGAACGGCCCCACATAGGAATTCTCGATCCTGGTCCCCGCCCCCACCACTGCCGGCCCGCGGATCACGCTGTTCACCACGACCACGTCGTCGGCGAGGGCCACCTTGAACTCGACGCGGCTTTTCTCGTCGATCCGGCCGTTCAATCTCTCCTCGATCCCGTCGAGGACCATCCGGTTCGCCTCCAGGATGTCCTCGAGCTTCCCCGTGTCCTTCCACCAGCCGGTGACCAGGTGCGGGCGCACCGTGTAACCGTTGCTCACCAGCCATTGGATCGCGTCGGTGATCTCCAGCTCTCCCCGGAAGGAGGGCTTGATCTCCTTGACCGCCTTGAACACGTTCGCGTCGAAAAGGTAAACGCCGACGAGCGCCAGGTCGGAGACGAACTCCTTCGGCTTTTCCACGAGGCGGGCGACCTTGCCGTCGCGCAGCTCCACCACGCCGAACTGGGCGGGGTTCTTCACCCGCGTCAGGAGGATCTGGCAGTTGGTCGGACTGGACCGGTACTCCTCGACGATCGAGGCGACCCCGTCGCGCAGGAGGTTGTCGCCCAGGACCATGATGAACGGGTCGTCTTTTATAAATCGCTCCGAAACCATCACCGCGTGGGCCAGCCCGCCGGGGCGGTCCTGTTCGATGTAGGTCGCCCGGATGCCGAACGCGCTCCCGTCGCCCACGGCCTGCCGGATCTCCTCCTTCGTCTCCCCCACGACGATCCCGACGTCGGTCACGCCCGCCTCGGCCAGCTGCTCGAGACAGTAGAAAAGGACCGGTTTGTTGGCGATGGGAAGGAGCTGTTTGGCGCTCGTGAAGGTGATCGGACGCAGGCGCGTCCCCTTCCCCCCGCTTAAGACCAGTCCCTTCATCTCCCCCTCCATCAAGAATGTAACTTTGCACCCCGGGGACGTTCATGAACTTTTCCCCCGGACCGAATCGTGGCGGTCTCGTCCTGCCTCCTAACTCAGCGAAAAAACTCCCCGTTCCCGGCCGAGTTCTTAGGAATTCCCCATTACTTGGGTCCTCATGAACGTCCCTATACTTTGCGTCCCTGTTCTTGGGGGGACTCGAGGGATTTGCGGCCGATCGAGTGGTAGAGGAAGCCGCGTTCCCGGATCTTCGCGGGGTCGTAGATGTTGCGCCCGTCGAAGATCACCGGCTGCCGCATCAGGCTCTTCATCAGCTTGAAATCGGGCTTGCGGAACTCGTTCCACTCGGTGACGACGATCAGCGCGTCCGCCCCCTGGAGCGCCCCGTAGGACGACTCGGCGTACTCGAGCCGGTCGCCGTATCTCGCCTTGACGTTCTTCATCGCCTCGGGGTCGAACACCACGACGGACGCCTTCGCCTTCAGCAGCTCGTCCACGATGTAAAAAACCGGTGCCTCGCGGACGTCATCGGTGTTCGGCTTGAACGCCAGCCCCCAGATCGCCACCCGCAGCCCCTCGAGCTTCCCCTGGAAGTGCCGCTCCACCTTCCGGTAGAAGTGCCTGCGCTGCTCCTGGTTGATCTCCTCCACCGACTGCAAAATGGTGAGCGGCGCCCCCGCGTCGTGCGCGGTTTTCAGAAGCGCCTTCACGTCCTTGGGCAGGCACGAGCCGCCATACCCAAGCCCCGGGAAGAGGTACGTCCGGCCGATCCGCGAGTCGGACCCGATCCCGTCCCGCACCTTCTCCACGTCGGCCCCGACGGTGTCGCAGAAATTCGCCAGGTCGTTCATGTAGGAGATCTTCATCGCCAGGAAGGCGTTCGCCGCGTACTTGGTCACCTCGGCGCTTTTCTCGTCCATCACGATGACGGGGCTGCCGGCGGGGAGGAACGGCTCGTACAGGTCCGTGAGCAGGGCGATCGCCTGCTCGCTCCGGGAGCCGATCACCACGCGCTCGGGGCGCAGGAAATCCTCGACCGCATACCCTTCCCGGAGGAACTCCGGGTTGGAGACCACGTCGAACTCGAACTTTCCGTCCAGGTGCTTCCGGATCGCCGCGTCGACCTTCTCGCTGGTCCCCACAGGGACCGTGCTCTTGTCGACGATCACCTTGTACCCGGCGCCGGGGTTGCGCGCCAGGATCTTCCCGATCTCGTCGGCGACGCCCAAAATATATTGGAGGTCCGCGGAGCCGTCCTCGCCGGGGGGCGTCGGCAGGCACAGGAACACGACCGGGGACTTGAGCACCGCGCTCTCCAGGTTCCCCGAGAACTCGATCCGCTCCTTCTTCAGGTTCCTTAAGAAAATGTCCTCGAGCCCCGGCTCGTAGATCGTGATCTCGCCGGAGGAGAGCTTCTCCACCACCTCCGGGTTGTTGTCGACGCAGAAGACCTTGTTGCCCCGCTCGGCCAGGCACACCCCCGTCACCAGCCCGACGTACCCGGCCCCGACTACGCCCACGTTCATTGGTTGGCCTCCCCGCCCCTTTTCATCGGCAAATGCCTTGAATTACTTCGATTCCCAAATCGGTTTATGATAGCAAATACCCC
>DATEXR010000279.1 GCA_035256765.1 Candidatus Deferrimicrobiaceae bacterium
ACGCTCTCGGTGCGTCAAGCTATTTACGAGACGGTACACTTGGGCGAATCCGATGTTGCGCATAGGGGGCTATTTTACCAACCCGGAATCCGTCCGCACGGGGAAAGGAGGATAACGATTTTGAAAACAAAAATACAATAATGGAATATTCCCGCGGGGGGATATCGGGAAAAAACAAATAACTATCGGGAATTATTACGAAACCGAAAAGGCACGAAACTTGTTAGAAATATTTGTCATCGAAGTTCCGTGAAAGCGGAATCGTCTCCCGGAGTTCCCCTCTCTCCGGGCAAGAGCAACGGCCCTGCGCCCCTCCTCGCAGGGCCGTTCCCCTTTCCGGTTCCTCCGGACGGGACGACGTTTCCGGTTATTGACCCGTCCTTTCATGGGAGAATAGAATTTTATTGCGCGTCCCTTCGTATCGTTTCCATGCCCCGAAGGTGCCCCGGTACTTCCATGGTAAGGAGAGGATGATGACAAGACTTTCTGCAGCCGCCGGTCTTGCCTGGCAGATCGCCGCCGCGGAAGCGGCCCTTGCGAGGCATCCCCTCATCGAGCGCGAGCACCTGCTGATCGGCGTGTGCAGCCTTCATAAGACCATGAGCTTCGTGCGGTTCGTCAAGGCGGAGTCCCTTCCGCTGGAACAGATCCGCGCCGAGGCGGACGGCGTCGAGGAGGTTCTGGCCTCCCTGGGGATATCCAGCACGACCCTGCGGAGGGGGGTACGGTCCCGGTTCCGCCCCGGCCAGGCCCGCCACGCCGACCAGATCGTCCACCGCAGCGAGGCGTGCAAGGAGATCTTCCGCCAGGCGAAGGAGATCGTCGAGGGCGCCGGAAAGGAGGAAACCACGGCATCCCATCTGCTCGCGGCGATCCTTTCCGCCCCGGGGCCGATCATTTCCGCCGTGCTGACCGGCGCGGGGATCCAGCTGGAGTCGATCCAGCCGGAGCTCCTGTCGATCCCCCCGCGCGAGGAGAAGCTTTCTCCGGAGGGCGAGGACGTGGGCACGATGGTTTCCCCGCCGGAGCCGGCCGCGACGAACACCCCCATGCTCGACCGGTACGGGCGGGACATTACCCGGGCGGCCCGGGAAGGGCGCCTGTTGCCGTTCGTGGAATCCGAAAGGACGCGGAACATACTCCGGCAGATGCTCAAGGTGCTGATGATGCCCACGAAGAACAACCCCGTCCTCGTCGGGGAGGCGGGCGTGGGGAAGACGGCGGTCGTCGAGGCGCTTGCCGAGCGCGTCGCCACCGGGCGCGACCGACGGGTGCTGGCGGGGAAGAGGGTCGTGGAGCTTTCGATGGCGGAACTGGTCGCGGGGACCAAATACCGCGGGGAGTTCGAGGAGAGGCTTACCCGCACGATCGAAGAGATCCGCTCCCATCCGGATGTCGTCCTCTTCATCGACGAATTCCACACCGTGGTCGGCGCGGGACGGGCCGAAGGCGCCCCGATGGACGCCGGCAACATCATGAAGCCGGCGCTGGCGCGGGGAGAGCTGCGGTGCATCGGCGCCACGACGATCACGGAGTACCGCCGTTGCGTGGAGAAGGACCCGGCGCTCGAGCGCCGGGTCCAGCTCATCCAGGTCGTCGAGCCGGGCCGGGACGAGACGCTCGATATCCTCGCGGGGCTGCGCGGCCACCGGGAGTCCCATTTCGGGGTGACGATCGCCGACGAGGCGCTTGTCGCCGCGGTCGACCTCTCCCTCCGGTTCGACCACGGACACTATCTCCCGGACAAGGCGATCGACCTTCTGGACCGCGCCTGTGCCGAGTGCCGCGTCCCTCTCCTCTCGCTCGCGCTCGAGGCGGACCAGGAAGCCCCGATGGGTGTCGCCGTCGTTCGGCCGGAAACCGTCGCGCGCGTCATGGCCGAGAAGTCCGGAATCCCCCTGGAGGTCGTGCGGGGGGGGCTTGCCGGGCTGACGGAGTCCCGGATCAAGGGGCTCGAGGAATTCCTGAACCGGCATATCGTCGGGCAGGAGGAGGCCGTGTCCCGGGTGAGCCGGCGGCTGCTGCTTGCGCACGCGGGGCTGGGGGACCGCAGGCGGCCCCTGGGCGTGTTTCTGTTTCTGGGGCCCTCGGGCGTGGGGAAGACCGAGGTGGCCCGGCGGATCGCCTCCTACCTGTTCGCGGACGAGCGGGCGTTCATCCGGCTGGACATGTCGGAATACCAGGACAATGCGACCGTCACGCGCCTCATCGGGGCGGCCCCGGGATACGTCGGCTACGAGGAGGGGGGACAGTTGACGGGCCGGCTTCGCACGACGCCTTACTCCGTCGTCCTCCTGGACGAGATCGACAAGGCGTCCCCCCGGGTGTTCGACCTCTTCCTCCCGCTGTTCGACGAGGGGAAGATCACCGACAGCCAGGGGCGTACCGCCGACGCAAGGAACGCCGTCTTCGTGATGACGGGAAACATCCTCATCGGGAAGGAGATCGGGTTTCACGCGCAGGAAGAGGCGGCCGTGGCCGAGGCCGCGCTGACCGTGGCCCGACAGAGATTCCGCCCCGAGTTTCTGAACCGGATCGACGAGCAGATCGTGTTTCGCCCCTTGAGCCGGGAGGATGTCCGGAAGGTCCTGGACCGGCAGCTTTCCGCCCTGGAAGAGAGCCTGTTCGAGACGTCGGGGCTGACCCTCCAGGTCGATCCGGAAGCCCGCGAATGGCTCGTCGAGGTTGGGTACAGCACCGAATACGGCGTCCGGGAACTGGCGCGGGTGATCGACCGGTGGGTCCGGGGACCGATCAGCGAACTGAGCGCCCGGGGAGGATTGGGCCCCGGCAGGGGCGCGGGAACCCCCATCCTGGTGAAGAGATCGGAGGAAGGGATCATCGTCGAATAGCCGTCCCATGGAACCCCCCGCCCCCCCGCGGTATCATAGAGGGGAGAGATCTTCGCGTCCAACCGTTATGTCCACACGGGAGGAGGGAAGACGATGGCAAGGTTCATGTACAGCCCCGCCCATAAAAAGAACGTAACCCGGGAAACCGACCCGTATCTCCCCAAGAAGACGGCCCCCTCCCTGAGCATCTGCCCGGAGTGCCGCGCGATCTGCCGGAACAAGCGCTGGTACCTGGACGAGAGGGAGTACGCTCTGCTTACCCGAAAGAAGGGCGCCGTAACCGTCCGAAGGCGATGTCCGGCGTGCCGCAAGATCGCCGACGGGTTCCCCTCGGGGTTGGTTACCCTCCGCGGCGGATTCGTCCGGGAGCACCGGGAGGAGATCCGGAATCTTGTCCGCAACGAGGAAAAACGGGCGATGGGCTTCAATCCCCTTTTCCGAATCATCGAATGGAAGGAGCACGAGGACGGGTTCGAGCTGTTGACGACGGCGGAGAAGCTTGCGCAGCGGATCGGAAGGGAAGTCCGGAAGGCGTGCAGCGGAAAGCTTACCTATAAATGGTCCGAGGATTCGAAACTGCTGCGGGTGAACTGGGTGCGAGAGGTGTGAGGGCGGTCTCCATTCGGAGGGCCGGGCCCCCCGAGTCGCTCGAATGCGGGGATATGCCCTTGCGCGAGGCGGGGGACGGGGAGGTCCGGATCCGCGTTCACCGGGCCGGGGTGAATTTCGCCGACGTTCTCGCCCGGCAGGGGATTTACCCCGACGCCCCGAAACCGCCCTTCGTCCCCGGGTACGAGGTTTCCGGGGTGGTGGAATCGGCGGG
>DATEXR010000280.1 GCA_035256765.1 Candidatus Deferrimicrobiaceae bacterium
GCTAGGACCCGGGTCGTGCGCAAGGAGTCCGTCGCCGCCCTCGCCTGGGGCACCGGTCAGAACACGGCCCCGATCGTGAAGTGCCACTCCGAAGGGGATTCCCCCTCCCTCCTGTCCAGTTTCCATCCGTAGTCCAGGGCGATCGGACCGATCGGCGTCACGTACCGTAACCCAAGCCCCGCGCTCTCCCGGAGATCGAAGCCGTTTTCGGGGTCCCTCGGGAACCAGACGCTTCCCGCATCCAGAAAAACGGCCACGATGATACCGTATTGCAGGGGAACCCTCAGCTCGGCGTTCCCGTTGACCATGTAGTCTCCGCCCGTGGGGGTCCCGTCGGCCCCACGCGGTCCCAGCGACTCCTCCTTGAACCCGCGGACGGTCGTCCTCCCTCCGAGGAAAAAGCGCTTCTGGATGGGAACCTCGATCGTGCTCCCCAGCGGCCTGACGATCCCCGCACGGCCGGACACGACGAAGGTGTTCCGCCGGAATACGGGGAAGTACCAGCTCGACTGGCCGGTCACCTTGTAATAGTCCACTTCCGACCCGAGGAACGAGGAGGCGAATTCCACGGACCCCGAATTGAAGGACCCTCGCTTCGGGTTGAAGGGGTCGTCCCGGAAGTCGAGGACGAACAGGCCCCGAACGGCCGAGATCGTCGCGCTCCCCTGGTCCTCCGGCGACAGGACGGCATCCGGGGCGACGTCGAAGGCGTCGTCCCGGGACAATTCGTGCTGCAGGGAGACGGACGACCGGCGGAAGATCGTCTTGTTGATGCTGGTGACGATGCTCGTTTTCCGCAGGCTGAAGCTCTCGCGCTCGGCCTCCTGATGGAAGGCGGTCACCCCCCCCTCCCACTTCCACCGGTTGCCGAACACCCACGGCTCGCGCATGCCGGCCAGGTAGTTCTGCTCCTTCTGGCTGGCGTAAACGCGGGCGGAAAAACTTCGCCCCTTCCCGTCCAGATTCCTGTGCTTCGCTCCCACGAATCCCCGTGCGCCCGTGTCGGTGCCGTACCCCGGACCGAACTCGAACTCGAAGAAGAGGGCCTCCTCCACCTCGACGATCAGGTCCACGATCCCCTCCTCCGGTCGTTTGACCTGGTTCAGGCGGACCGTTTTATACAAGCCCGTCCCGAAGACGGCCTGCTGGAAGGTCAGCAGGCTCTTCTCTCCCGCGGGGGCCCCCTCGGGAATCGCGACCTCCCGGTGGACCACGACGGGATCGGTGAGGAGATTCCCCTGGACGACGATTTTCCCGAGGCGATACCGGGGGCCTTCCAAGATGTCGAACCGGATCACGGCCGTGTCCTGCCCTTCCTCGGTTTCCAACGACGTCTTTACGGAGACGTCGAGATATCCCGCATTCCGGTAATGCGTCGCGATCGTCCCCTCGTCCCGGTCCAGGCCGGCGTAATCGACATTCCGTCCTTCCCGGTTCCCGATCAGGGGAAGAAGCTCCTCCCGCAGAAAATGGTCGTTTCCCTTGAGCCGGACCTCCCGAAGCCGGTACTGCACCCCCTCCTCGATGTGGATGGTCGCCGTGATCCCGCCGCTGCCGTCCCAGTCGGTGTCCACGGAGGAAATGCGGGCGCGGGCGTATCCCTCCTTCTGGTAGAGCCCGACGAGGGCGGCGAGGTCGCCGGCCCATTCCGCCTCGTCGAACTTCCCGGACCCCGTGAGATAGTGGAAGAACCCCCGTTCCGTCGACAGCATCTGCTTTCGCAGCTGTTTCCCCGGAATGTGCGCGTTTCCCGCGAATCGCACCTCCTTCAGGTATCCCGCCTTCCCCTCCCCGATGTGGATCGTCAGGCGGCGGCCGCCTTCGGGCTTCTCCTCCACCTCGATATCGATCGACGCCTTGAGGTATTTCCGCCCCCGATAAAAGGAGAGCAATCGCTCCTTGAGGTCGTACACCAGTCCGCCCTCGGAGAATTCCCCCTCTTCCGCGTAGATCCCCGACGCTTTCTCGAGCGTCGCGACGGAAAAACGGTTTGCCCCCTCCCATGTGATCGCGTACCGGGGACCTTCCTCCACGCGGGCGGTGAGACACAGCCCTTCTTCGTTCTCGCAGGAAACCCCGGCTTCGGAGACGTGCACCGTCAGGAACCCTTCCCGCTTGTACGCTCCCCGAAGCCTGTTCACTCCCCTCTCCCACTCCCGGAAGTCGAACGGGGAACCGATGGAAACGCCGAGAAGCTCTTCGAGCCTTTCCCTGGGGAAAAACGCGGCCCCCGGCACCCGGACTTCCCTTACCGAAGCTGGGCGCTCCTCCCTCACCTCGATCCTGACCTTCCCCGTCCCGTTATCCACGTTGCAGAACGCCAGGACCGAAACCGAGGCTTTCAGGAATCCCTTCCCCCGCAGGAGGGAAAGGATGTCATCCTGCGCCCGGGAGAGATCCGTCCCTTTCACCGGCGCCCCCCGGCGGATCCGGGAAGCGGCCAGGATCTGGGAGGCGGGCACCCGCTTCTGGCCGGAAATCTCGATTTCGGTCACCACGGGCAACGGCTGGAGAAAGAACAGGATCTGCGCCCTCCCCTCCTCCTCCCGCACATAGACGGAAAGCTCCTGGAACAGGCTCTTCCGGTGCAGCCGTCGGATCGATTCCCGTATGGCGGCGGAGGTCAGACGGTCTCCCGGGCGCAAGGCCACGAGCCCGGCCAGTTCCTCGTAGGAAATCATCATGGGGGACGCAACCCGGAAGGAGACCTTTTCGACCACAGGAACCTGGCTTCCCATAGAGGTCTCGGCAAGGGAGAGAGTCGCGGCGACGGCGATAAAAAGCGCGGCGAGAATCCCCGAAACACGGAAAGCCTTCACGCGCCCCTCAGTCCCCGCCACGAAAGATGTCCCGGAACTGACGGTATCGGTACCGGAATTTCACGTCGGCCCCCAGGTCGCCCTCCTGGGCTGTGGTGGCGCTCGTCCAGGCGCCCTGGAGGTATACGTTCTCGAGGACCTTGAACTCCGCGACAGCGCTGCTCTCCGTCGTCGCCCCCACGTTCGTGGAGATGGAGACCGACAACCGTTCCCCGAAGGTCTTTCCGACGATGAACCGCGGCTCGAAGGACTTGTCCGTGGAGGAATAGGCCGGCTCGATGGCGAACTTGTCCAGGCCGATGACGTTCCGGAGCCCCTCCTCCACCCTCCCCGTGTAGGGCCCGAGGACGATCGCTGCCGCTTGGGCGGCGGAGACCGCCCCCCCCGCTCCCGCGAGGGTCTCCGAGGTGACGCCCAGGGACAACAGGCTGATGATGTCGTTCTTGCTGTAAGGCGGGTCGGAAGAGAGATCCACCTCGTACTTCTCCAGCGTTCCCGATATCCTGACGGTAACGGTCACGTTCCCTTTTTTCGTCTCCGCCCGGAAATCGAGCCTGGGGTTGTTGCGGCGGGGGTCCTGGAATTCCAGGCTCCCGCGCGTCAGCTCGTACCGGTTGCCCCGGTAGTCGACGCGCGCTTCCGTGACGTCGAAGGCCCCCAACAGAATGACCCGGCTCGTATCCCCCACGACCTTGAACTCCCCCTTGAAGTCCCCCTCCCCGAGGTTGTTCTTCACATGGATCGTACCGTCGGCCAACACTTCGAGGTCCAACCGGATGCGGAAATCGGATTCCCGCCGACGGGCCGTCACATCCGCAAGCCTCTTCCGGAAATCGAGCAGCGCCTGCTCGGGACGGACGGTCTTCGTGTACGTCGCCGACTGGACCTCGACATCTCCCGTGATGAAAAGATCGTTCAGTGGCCCGCGTAGCTCGGCGTGCCCCTGGAGCATGGGGCGCAGGTCCTCCGGGTAGGGGTATCGCATATCGAAGAAGTCCACCGAGAAGTACATCTTCTGTCCCTCGGCGAACCGCAAGGGGAGTTCGCCCCTGCCGTCGATGTACCCCCCTCCGCTCCTCCCCTCGAAATGCTCGAAGATGATCTTCTCCCGGCTGATCACCGCGTCGGCGTTCATCTGCTCGAACAGCTGCGCGTACCCACGGAAGGAAAAGGTGCCGTTTTCCAGGCGCCCGGTCCCGATGACGGAAGGATCGTCCCACCGCCCGGTGACCCGAACTTCCATCCGGGTCATCCCGTCCAGCCGGTCGAATACGTCCGTGACCAGCCGGATGGCGGTGGCGGGCACCCTTCCGTCGAGACGGACATCCAGGTCCCCGGCCCAGGAGGCCTTCCCGGTGACGCGCAGGGGATTCCCTGCGGCCCGCACGGTCCCGCTCGCCCAGCGAATCCCCTCGGAGGAAAGCTGGATCGAGATCTCCTCGCCCGTCAGATCCATCCCCCGGTAACGAGCCATCAACCGCTCGACGGCAAGCATCCCGCGGGAATTTTCCGGCGCAAACAGCGAACCGGTGACCTGCACCCTTCCGGCGATGCCGAGCCGGGCTTTCCCGTTTCCGTTCGCCTGGGCATCCTCCCGGATAGCCTCCGGGGAACCTCCCGTCGATGCAGGGCCGGACGGCCGCCCCACCGTGAACGGACCCTCCACCCGGAAATTGAAAGGCTCCCGGAGCAAGAGGGAAAAGGAGAGACGCGAGTCGGGGAGACGGCTTCCGATCTCCCCGACGATGACATCGTCCTCCTTTTTCCCTTCGGCGGACAACGCCCCGAAGGAAACCCCGGAAAGGACCGGTTGGGTCGCCGAAACGGAAAACCGGAACGCGGAAAACACCTCCGGGCGCATTTTCCTCCCCGCGATCCAATCTTCGACCTTCATGGTTCCCTCGGCGACCGCATCCCAGGTCCCTTGGGCGGTGGCATCCTTCCGGCCGATCGCATCGAGCAGCGCCCCCGTCGGGACCCCTTCGGCCCTGACCGAGAACGATACCGGCCACCCGCTCTCGCGACGGATGTCCGCCGAGGCCCTCAGAAAGGGGGAGGCGGAAACGAGGGAGAGGATGCCGGAAGATGCCCCCAGGGAGCCCTCCGCCGAAACCTGCTCGATGGTCAGCCCGGCGGCGTTCAACCGGGGAACGGAAGCCGAGAATTTCCGGATTTCCCAACCTCGCGGGCCTGTGCTTGCCTCCAACCGCATGGTTGCGCGCCCGCCGATCCGTCCCCTGGAATCCCCGTCCACGAAGGATGCCAACGTCCCGAGATCGATATCCTCCAGCGTCCCGAAGATCCCGGATTCCCCTCCCTCCCCCTTCCCCGTCAGGAGGAACGAACCTTCCCCGAATCGACCGTCCGCCTGGAACCCCCAATGAGCGCCGGAAACCGATTCGCCCCAGTTTCCCGAGGCGGAAACCGCCCGTACGCCGATTCCCGGGAACCGGACTTCGGGAGAGGAGATCGAGCCGGAGACCGAGTAGGCTCCTTTGCCGACCGAGATCCTGAGGTCGGCGTTCCCCGTCCCCGACATTCCGGCCGTGTACTTTTGGAGCTGCGTCGGGTCCTTTCGCAGGGAGGAGAGCACGGCTGCGCCCCATCCTCCCGCCAGGGAGAAATCGATATCCCGAGCGCCTACGGTCGCCTCGAGGGAGGGGGGGCGGGACGAGAGGGGTCCGGAGATCGTGCCGACCGCGGTGACTTTCGCGACATCCACGGGGATATCCGCGACGAAGTGAACGACGTCCGCCGGATCCCCCTCCAGTTTCAGGGAGAGAGGCACGGGAGGAAGAGCCCTCGCGGCGAGCCCTTCGGCCGTAAGCTTTGCGGTCACGTGCAGGTTCCCCGCGGCCCCCGAAACCGACCAAGCGCCGGACAGGCTCCCCCAGGAGAGGGGGTAGACCCAGCCGTAATCCGCGGCCCGTCCCCGGGGGACGAGGAAGCCTCCGGCGGACGATAGTCTCCTGCCGTCCGGGGCAAACGCCCCCTTGCCCGTGGCTTCCGCCCTACCCGCCGTCACCCGGAGATCCCGTATCCGCCATTCTTTGCCGGGCAGAACATCGAAGGCCGCAACAGCGGCCAAGGGAAGCGCCACTCTCACCGCCGGTACCCCATCCGCTCCTGGCCGCTCGAACCCGGCCGGGTTTTTCAGGGAGATCGTCCCCTGGAGGATCTCCCGACCCCCCGTCAACGAAAGGACAAGGGTTCCCCTTCCGGCGGGACGCCACGAAATTCCCCAGGAACCCCAGGGCGCTTGCCCGAACGCCGCCTGCTCCAGCGAAAGCTTTGCATCCCCCTTCCCTGCTCGGAAATCGTACATCCCCGCGGCGGAAACGACCCCGTCCCATATCTTCCCGCGAAGCGATTCCAGCCGGATCCTCTTTCCCGCGACCGCGAGCGAAGCTTCCCCCTCGAACGGCGTCTTTCCCGGAAAAAGAAGGTTGCGCGCCAGGATCTTCCCCGATCCCTCCGGGTTCTCGAGGGGCCCCTCGATCCGGCCGGAAAATGCGACCGTTCCCTCCGTCGCCACACGGCGAATCCAGTCTCTTCCCCAAGCCCCGGATGCCGCCCAGACCGCGAGATCCGCCTCCCCGGAGAATTTCCAATCGACCGTCCGATCGGCCCCTTCCCACTGGCCGGACAGGGATAGCTTCGCGGAACGCCCCGATGCCCGGAACTTGCGTACCCGAACGGAATCCCCCTTCAGAAAGAAGTCGGCCTCCGCCGATTCGAAAGGGATATTCCCGCTCCCCGCCCCCGGCAGGGAAATCCGCCCGGCGGCCTCCTGAACCGCAGCGGTGACATGCGTCCCCAGAAACCGGACGGGCCGGATTCGGACCTCCGGAACCTTCGCCTCCCAGCGTTCGAGCGGACCCATGGGCTCGAATCGGATCTTGCCGTCGAGGAGGAGGATCTCGGGGAGCGTTCCCGCCTCCCCCCCCTTCCCGGAGCCCCGTACTTTTTCCAGCAGGGGGCGGTTCGCCTCTCCGGCGTGAATGGAAAACGCGCGCACGAGGACGCGGGACACCGGCGTCAGGCCCGACAGGAACCGGCGGGGGGAAAGGAAAACCTCGACATGATCCGCGTGGGCAAGAGGTATTCCGGCGATCCCGTCCCGGATGTCCAGGTCCTCCAATGAGACGCGGAGATGGAGGGGGTGAAACCGCAGGTCCCGGAAGGAAAGCTCCAGACCGAGCGCCTCGGCCTCCCGGCGGATCGTATCCTCAGCCTTCGCCATGAGGCCGGGAACCTCCTGGAGAAGCCGCCAGGTCCCGAAGGCAAGGAGTACGACGAGGAGGAACCCCAAGCCGATCCACCACGTCCATCGCCTCGCCATAGAGACAAATTATAAAGGATTCCGCGGAAAAGCGAAGGGCCCCCGCCCAGCAGGGGCCCTTTCTATTGGGAAGACACCCGATCGAAACATGGAGCGGGCGACCGGATTCGAACCGGCGACGTCAAGCTTGGGAAGCTTGCATTCTACCCCTGAATTACGCCCGCTTACCCCCTGCTCTTATCACAGAACCGACAGCCGTGGCAACCGGCATGCTCATCCCCGGAACTTCCGGACACGCTCCTGGACGTCCCGGTAATCCGGCGAGGTTTCGTAGAGGGAGACGAATATCTCCTTCGCCTCCTCTTCCCTCCCCCCCCGGGAGAGGAGAACCGCCTTCTGGTACCGGACATCCCGCATTTCGGTGTCGCGGAGGTTCTCCGACGCGAGCACCTCGTCGAGCAGCCCGATGGCGGCGGCGACATCCCCCTTCTCGGCCACCGTCTCGGCAAGCAGATACGAAGCCCCCAGGAAAAGAGACGGCGTCGACCGGGAAAGCCGGAACTCCTCCGCGGCCTCGTCCAGAAGACCCATCTCCTTGTACGCGATGCCGAGGTTGTACCGCGCCTCCGGATCCGACTCGCCGATCTCCTCCTTCACTTTCGCCTGAAGCTTCTCCACGGCGCTCTGGAGAATCCTCTCCTCCTCTTGGCCCCCCGGGGGAGGCGCCTGCCGATCTACCGCGGGCGGGGGAAGAGGCGCCTTGGCCTCCGAGATCCTCCCGACGGCCTCCGCAAAGGACATCGCGTCCGCGATCTCCTCCCCCCGTCCTTCCTGAAGCAGGGCGAGCACCTGATCGGCATCCGACGCGCGCTTGGGATCCCCCGACTCCCTTGCGAGCTCCGCCGCCTTCTCCAGGAACGGGAGGGCGTCCTCGATTTTCCCCGCGGCGATCCACAGGAATCCGGTGGGCTCGCAAAGTTCGGCGTTGTCCCCCGTGAGGGAGGACAGGACGCTTACCCTGCCCGCGAACTCCTTTTGCATTCCGGCGGAAGAACGGCGTTGCAGGGCCTTCTCCATCTCGCTCACGGCCTCGAACATCTTCCTCTGGAGCAGATAGACGTCGGCAACGAGGAGATGAGGAAGCGGGTGGTCCGGCATGCTCTCCGAGACGCTCCGGAAGAATTCGATCCTCTGATCGTCGGAGGAAAACTGGATCCCCCCCGCGGCCACCTTCTGCAGTTCGCTCAGCGCGTCCCCCGTATGCCCCTGTTGGGCGAACAGCCGGATGATCCAGCGCTGGAAATCGCTGTTGGAGGGGTCGCTCTTGAGCATCTGCCGCAGGACGGCGATGGCCTTGGTCGTGAACCCCCTCTTTTCGTACAGGATGGCCGCCCGTGCAAGCTGGTCGGTCCCCTCCACGACCTCTCCCGCCCTCAGGAGAAAGAGGCCCAGCTTCTGCCGCGCCTGGGGATCTTGCGGAGATTCCTGGACCTTCCGGGAGAGGGAGCTGCGCTCATCTCCCCCGCCCGGAGAAAAAATCTTCTTGAAGGAATCGAACAGGCTCACCCCGGTTCACTCTCCTTCCGGGGCCGTCCGGAGCGGCTGGCGTGCCCCCTGTCCATTATGCCCTCTTTTCCACGAATTTCGTCCACAAACGACCTTCGGTGAAATCCGAATCGATCATCAGCTTCTTATGGAAGTCGATCGTCGTTTTCACCCCTTCGATCCGGATCTCCTCGAGCGCCCGGCGCATCCGCATGATCGCCTCGTTCCGGTCATCCCCGTGGACCACCAGCTTGCCCAGGAGGGAATCGTACGTGGAGGGGACGGTGTAGCCGGGATAAATCGCCGTGTCGACACGGACCCCGAACCCTCCGGGAAACACGCACGACGAGATTCGCCCGGGGGACGGCGTGAACGTCTCGGGGTCCTCCGCGTTGATGCGGCACTCGATGCTGTGTCCCCGGAAGTGGATCGCCTTCTGGTCGAATCGCAATTTCTTCCCGTCGGCGATCCGGATCTGCTCCCGCACGATGTCCACGCCCGTGACCATCTCCGTGATGGGGTGCTCGACCTGGATTCTGGTGTTCATCTCGAGGAAGTAGAACTCCCCCTCGTTCACGTAGAGGAACTCGACCGTCCCCACATTGTTGTACCGCGCCGCGGTCGACGCATCGAGCGCCGCCTTGTGGATCCGGTTCCGGACCCGGGCGGGAAGGAACGGGGCGGGGGCTTCCTCGATCAGTTTCTGATGGCGCCGCTGGACGGAACAGTCCCGGTCCCCGAGGTGGATCACGTTGCCGAACTTGTCGGCCATCACCTGGACCTCGATGTGCCTCGCGTGCTCGAAATACTTCTCGATGTAGACATCGGGGGTGCCGAACGCGGCGAGCGCCTCCGACTGGGCGGTGAGGAAGGCGTTGATGAAGGAAGCGGGGGAATGTACGATCTTCATTCCCTTGCCGCCGCCTCCCGCGGCCGCCTTGATGATCACCGGGAATCCGATTTGCTTCGAGACCCGGAGGCCCTCCTCCTCCTCCGTGATCGCGCCGTCGCTGCCGGGAACGGTCGGCACCTTGACCTTGCGCACCGCGCGGCGCGCCTCGATCTTGTCCCCCATCAGGCGAATGGACTCCGACGACGGGCCGATGAACTTCACGCCGTAATTCTCGCAGATCTCCGCGAAGGCGGGGTTTTCCGCGAGGAAGCCGTACCCGGGGTGCACCGAGTCCGCGTCGGTGATCTCGACCGCGCTCAGGATCGAGGGGACGTTGAGGTAGCTCTCCGCGCTCGGAGGCGGTCCCACGCAGACGGCTTGGTCCGCCATCCTGACATGCATGGCGTCCTTGTCCATGGTGGAATAGATGGCGACGGTCCGGAGTCCCATCTCGCGGCAAGTCCGGATGACGCGGACCGCGATCTCTCCCCGGTTGGCGACAAGAACCTTGTGAATCATCCGGTCCCCTGCTCCGGCGAGACGTGGAAAAGCGGCTGGCCGTAGGCTACCGGCTGCGCATTCTCGACGAGAATGGCCACCACGACGCCGCTGGCGTCGGATTCGATCTGGTTCATGATCTTCATCGCCTCGACGATACACAGGACCTGCCCCTTGGTGACGCGGCTCCCCACCTCGACGAACGGAGTCGCATCGGGCGCCGGTGCCCGGTAGAAGGTCCCTACGATCGGGGAAACGACCTCCTTGAACGCCGGCTTCGGAGGTTCCTTCGCGGGGACGGCAGGAGCCTCCGCGGGCGGGGCCGCCGATGGAGGGGGAGGCGGCGCGGCGGGGATCGGCCGCATCTCGCCCGTCGGCCCCCTCCGGACCTTGAGGATGTCCTCCCCGCGGACCACTTCCAGTTCAGTCACGTCGGTTCCCTTGAGAAGCTCGAGGATCTCCCGTATCTCTTTCAGATTCATGTCGCTCCCCTTACGCGCGCTCGATGTACATGCCGGTCCGAGTGTCCACCTTGACCCTGTCCCCCACATTGAGGAAGAGGGGAACCTGCACCACCGCACCGGAGGAAAGCTTCGCCGGCTTGGTCGCCCCGCTCACGGTATCACCCCGAAGGCCCGGATCCGTCTCCATGATCTGCAGGGTGATGAAGATGGGAAGATCGATCCCGATCGGCTCCCCCCGGAAGAACAGAATCTTGACCGGGAGGTTCTCGATCATGTAGTGGGCGGCATCCCCCATGTGATCCTCGTCCAGATAGATCTGCTCGAAGGTCGTGGTGTCCATGAAGTGGAAGGCGTTCTCCCTCCGGTACATGAACTGCATCTCCCGCTCCTCGAGGTCCGGTTTGTCGACCTTGTCCCCGCTGCGGAACGTGTGCTCCAGGACGGACCCGGTCTTCAGGTTCTTGAGCTTCGTCCGGACGAACGCCCCGCCCTTCCCGGGCTTGACGTGCTGGAAATACACGATCACGTACGGATCTCCCCCGAACTCGATCTTGAGCCCGTTCCGGAAGTCCGTGGTGGAAAACATGCGCCTTTCTCCCTTCAGGAAAACAACGGCGACTTCTTGGGAAGGTAGGTCACCCGTTCTCCCCGCGTCCCCGTCACCCGGATCATGTCCTCGATCCGGATTCCCCCCACCCCGGGGATGTACACTCCCGGTTCCACGGTCACGACCATCCCCTCGGCAAGCCGATCCCTCGACCGGGGAGACAGGGAGGGGCGTTCGTGGATGTCCAGCCCCACGCCGTGGCCGGTGGAATGAACAAAATACTTCAAATATCCCGCACGGTCCAGCGATTCCCGTACCCGGGCATCCACCTCCCGGCACGGGACCCCCGGGCGGACGGCCCGGATTCCTCTCTCCTGCGCGCGCCGCACGGCGTCGAACATCCTGCGCAGGGAAGGGGCGGGGCGGGCGGGGAGAACGGAAACGGTCTCGTCGGAGCAATACCCCCGGCGACGGGCGCCGAAATCGATGACGACCGCCTCGTTCCTCCCGATCGTATCGTCCGCGGGTTCGGCATGGGGAAAAGCGGAGCGCGGCCCCGAGGC
This sequence comes from Candidatus Deferrimicrobiaceae bacterium, assembly GCA_035256765.1. Classification (NCBI taxonomy): domain Bacteria; phylum Candidatus Deferrimicrobiota; class Candidatus Deferrimicrobia; order Candidatus Deferrimicrobiales; family Candidatus Deferrimicrobiaceae; species Candidatus Deferrimicrobiaceae bacterium. Next base: position 11,611 of record DATEXR010000280.1, read on the forward strand.
GACGATGACCCGGAACGAAGGTTCCTCCGCCCCGAGGATCTTCATCCCCCGCTCGAGGTCCGCCGCCACATCCCTCTCGGTCCTTCCCCTGATCCCCGTCGAGAGCACCTCGAGGAAGGCGCCGGAGGCGGCGACCGCCGCCCCTTCCATGGCGCGGATCTCGGCATCCTCCTTCCGCATCCGGAGGGCCTCGACCGGGTCCCGCAGCGCCACCCAATTTCCGTCGTTCCCCCGGGTCAGGAACCGGTAGATCTCCACGGGGAGATGACGGGATTCGAAGCCGATCCTCGCGGAGGCCCTCCCCCCGGAGCGCCGTCCCGACGACCGGATCCGGCGCGACACCTCCGGCCACTTCCGGTCGGTGACGACGATCTCCGCGGCGCGCACCTCCTCGCGGGACTGCTGCGCGTACCTGCCGTCGGTCACCAAGGTCACCCCGTCGGGGGACACGAGAAGGACGGCGTCGCTTCCGCGGAAGCCCGTGAGGTATCGGATGTTGGTCATCCGGACGCAGAGGAACAGACGAACCTTTCGCCTCGCCAGGACCCCGAGGAGCTTCCGGACGCGCGAATTTTCCGCCGGCGCCTGGAAGCTACGTCGGGCCAATTCCACCTTCCCCGCGGAGGTGGTCGAGTATGGCATACAGGGCAAGGACATACCCGAACCCGCCGAATCCCGCGATCCGGCCGATCGCCACGTCCTCGATCAGGGATTGCCTCCGGAAAGGTTCCCGGCGGGCGAGGTTGCTCAGGTGGACTTCCACGACGGGAAGTCCCGCGTAGATCAGGGCGTCGCGGATCGCCACGCTCGAGTGGGTGTACCCTCCGGGGTTGATCACCAGGCCGTCGGCGCTCTCCCGGGCGGTCTGGAGGCGGGTCACGATCTCCCCTTCGTGGTTGGACTGGAAAAAGGTGACGGACGCCCCTTCCTTCCGGGCGGCTTCGGACACTTCGCGGCGGATTTCGGTCAGGGTCTTCCTTCCGTAGACCTGGGGCTCCCGCTTTCCCAGGACGTTGAGGTTCGGCCCGTCCAGGAAGAGGATCCGGTACACCTCCCCCGGGGCCGGCCGTTTCCCTGCCTTCCCGGGGGCATCCCGTCTCCCCGTGGACCGCCTCCGGGGGAAGGGAACCGCCGAAGAGGGAAGCGCTCCCCCTCGGGAGGGGGGGATCACAGCATCTCCCGGGCCCGGGAGGCGCCCTGCCGGAGAAGGAAGCGGCACTTCCCGGGAATCGCACCCGGAGCCGCAACCAGGAGGAGGTAATAGTCGGCGGTCACGCTCTGCAGGAACAAAAACCCGTCTTTTCCGCCGATGAACACCTCGGACGTTCCTCCCAGCCCCTGTTCCCCGGCCACCCGCCCGCTCTCCTTGAAAAACTGGACCATCTCCGCGCAGAGAGCGGAGAGGTCGAGTCCGCCGGAGGCGCTCCACTCCTCGACGGCCAGTCCGTCCGATCCGGCGAGGGCCCCCCCTCGTATCGCCGGCTCTTTTTGGTGCATCCCCTCAATGATGTCGCGGAACGTCATATCCGTACTCCTTCGCCACCTTCTCGAGAAAACCGGTCAGGGCGTTCTCCGCCTCTTTTCCCCTCTCCCTCGGCCGCTTTCCCTCGCGAGCCTCCTTCCACGCCAGAGCCCGCGGGTCCATAGGATTTTCCCTGAGAATCCCCTCGATGATCCGGCTCGCCTCCTCCTGCTTTCCCTGGTCCCAGTAAACGCTCGCCATCGTGACCGTCCTGACCGTCTCCCCCCCACCCAACGAGGGAGTCCCCTCCGTCGTGTCAGGCGGTCCGGGCGCCGGGGGCCCGGGGGCGACGACGCGTTCCTCGCGAATGTCGTCCCGCCGGTCGGCGGGGCGAAGCTCGAACGCCCCCTCCTCCAGGATGAGGACGTCCTCGAGAAGGGGGGATGGACTCTCCCCGGTCACAGGATGGCCCTCCTTCATGTTCCGCTCGATCTCCCGTGCGACGTGCTGCGCCCTCGCGGAGGAAGGGTGCTGGTGCAACACCTCCTTGATCGTCTCCCACGCCCCGGCGAGATTGCCTGCCCGGCGGTATGCCTCCGCGAGCGCAATCATCGCATCCGCGTCCCTCGGATCCACCACCACTCTCCGTTCCAGCGTGGATATCGAAGGCAGGGTGTCGGCCGGACCGGGAAGAGGGGCTCGGACCTCCTCATATTCCGGGGCACGCCGCTTCTCGGGCACCGCCGCCCCCGCCCGTTCCCGCAAGATTTTCCGGATCTCGTCCCGAATGGCGGGCAAATCCTCCCGGAGAAGGGATACGGGGATGGGCCGAAGGACACAGGAGCCCGGGCCGGTCACGAGCGGCATGTCGATGTTCGACAACATCCTCTTCTTGTCCATCCCGATCGCGGCGGCGATCGCCGGGAGCGGAATCCCGGGGTCGTCGATGGTGAACCCCATCGCGAGGAGCAGGTCGATCATCTGCCTTTCCACCCCCGGGGGCGTCACCCCCTGCCGGCGGGAAAACACGGCCTCCCAGGCCATTCCCATCGCGACGGCCTCCCCGTGAAGGAGGCGCCAGTAGCCGGAGGCCTGCTCGAGCGCGTGTCCGATCGTGTGCCCGAGATTCAGGATCCGGCGGGTGGAGGCTTCCCTTTCGTCCCGCTCCACCACCCCGGCCTTGAACGCCAAGGCGCTGCGGATGACGTTGATCCATGCCTCGCCGGACATCTTCCTCCAGCTCCCCGCGCGGGCCGCGACCGATTCGAGCAGGGAGGGGACTCCGGCGAAGGCGCATTTCACGACTTCCGCCATGCCGGCGCGCAGGTTCCGGTCGTCCAGCGTGAGGAGAAAGGTCGGATCGATGAACACCGCCCGGGGCTGGTGAAACGCGCCCACGAGGTTTTTCCCTTCCGGGAGGTTGTACCCCGTCTTCCCGCCGACGCTGCTGTCCACCTGCGAAAGGAGCGTGGTGGGAATCTGCACGTAGGGCATCCCCCGAAGGAAGGTGGCGGCGGCAAACCCGGCAAGGTCTCCCACGACCCCCCCTCCGAACGCCACGACGAGCGAGTCCCTCCCCGCCCCCTTGCCGGCGAGAAAGGAGTAGATCTCCCGTACCGTATCCCCGTGCTTTTCCCCCTCGCCGGGAGGGAGGGAGAACACATGGTGCGGGATCCCCGAGAGCCACTTCTGGATGTCTTTGCCGTAGATGGAGAAGACGGTCCTGTCCGTCACGACGAAAACGGCGTCGCCCCGGAAGAACCGGCCCACCCACTCCTGGAAGAGGGGAAACACCCCGTTCGCGAAGAAGATGTCATAGGAACGGTCTCCCAGCGAAACGGTGAGGATTCCCTCGTTCACCCCCTTCTCCTTTCTTTTGCGGCGCCTTCCCCCGGCGGGTCGCTTCTCGTCTCCGGGGAGAGAAGCAGGAGCACTTCTTCGGCCACCCGGTCCGGCGGCAGATGCTCCGTGTTCACCCGGAAATCCGCTTCCAGATAGGCCGGACGGCGCTTTGCCATCAGTTCCGTTACCGCCTTCTCCCGGTCCTCCCCGGAAAGGAGGGGACGGGACGTGTCGCCTTCCAGGCGCTCGAGCGCGCAGGCGGGGGAAACATCGAGAAAGATCACAGGCGCATAGCCCTTGAGCGCCCGCCGGTTTTCGGTGTCCAGAAACGCTCCTCCCCCGGTCGCGATCACCCGGCCCGGGACCGATACGGCATCCCGGATGGCGTTGCGCTCCCTTTCCCGGAACGCCTGCTCCCCTTCCGAGGCGAAGATTTCCTGTACTCTTTTTCCCGCACCGGCCTCGATCCGGTCGTCCACGTCGACGAACTCCGCGCCGAGACGTCTGGCGACCTCTTCCCCCACGGAACTCTTCCCGGCTCCCATGAATCCCACCAGGACGGCTCCCCGGGGGATCCCACGGCCCCTCATCGGCATCCGATCCGGCGCAGGTAACCGGAATAATTATAGTGAATCTCGGACATCGAGTCCCCCCCGAATTTCTCCAGGAAGGCGGACGCCAGGACGATGGCCACCATGGCCTCGGCGACCACCGAGCATGCCGGCACGGCACAGACGTCGCTTCGCTCGCGGTGCGCTTTGGCCCGTTTCCAGTTTCCGATGGTCACCGTGCGCAGGGGATTCGACTGGGTAGGGATCGGCTTCATGGCGGCCTGCACGACCACGGGATCGCCGTTTGTCATCCCCCCCTCGATCCCTCCCGCCCGGTTCGTTTTCCGGTGGAACGGGAGGGACATCCCGCGGAACAGCCGTTTCCCCCGCCCCTTCCCCGGAAAGACTTCGTCGTGCACGGCATCCCCGGAAAGCGCTGTCAGGGGAAAGCCCCCCCCGATCTCGACTCCCTTGATGGCCGGTATGCTCATCAGGGCGTGCGCCAGCCGCCCGTCGAGCCTTTTGTCCCAGGAGACATAAGAGCCGAGCCCGGGAGGCACCCCGCGAGCGATTACCTCCACCGTTCCCCCGACCGTGCTTCCCGCCTTCTTCGCCCTGTCGATTACCGCGGCCGCCTTCCGGGCGGCGACGGGATCGGCCATCCGCAGGTCGCTTTTCTCCGATGCGGCAGCCAGATCCCAGCATCCCGGAACTTCACGGGAAACGCGGACCCTTCCGATCGAGACGACGTGCCCCGCGATCTCCACACCCACATCCCGCAACACCATCCGCGCCAGAGCCCCCGCCGCGACCCGGGCCGCCGTCTCCCTCGCGCTCGCCCTTTCCAGCACGTCGCGGACGTCCCGGTGACCGTATTTGAGCACCCCCGGGAGATCGGCGTGTCCGGGGCGTACCGTCGTCAGGGGGGGAATCCCTTTGCCTTCCCCCTCCTGGGCCATCTTCTCCCGCCAGTTCTCCCAGTCCCGGTTGCGCACCAGCATGGCCACCGGCCCTCCGAGCGTCCTGCCGAACCGGACCCCGGAGAGAACCTCCACCTCGTCCTTCTCGATCTGCATCCGCTCCCCGCGTCCGTATCCGACCTGTCTGCGGGCAAGCTCGCGGTCTACGGCCGACCGATCGAACGGCATTCCGGCGGGAAGCCCCTCGACAACGGCGATCAGAGCCGGGCCGTGGGTCTCCCCGGCCGTGCGGAACGTGAACAAGGCCGTTTCTCCTCCGTTTCGAAAAAAAACGGAGCACCAGGCCCTTTCGAGCAGGTGCTCCGGATCAAGGGTACCCGGTGCGGAGTCAGAACATCCTGGCCTGCGACGACTCCGTTTTCAGTATTTTCGGCGTTATGAAGATCAGCAGCTCCCTGTTGGACGAGGTGTTCGTGTCCTTCTTGAAGAAGTACCCGAGAACGGGGATCTTCGAAAGCCACGGCACCGCCGCCTGATCCTCTTTCCGCGACACCTGGAGGATCCCTCCGATCACCGCGGTTTCTCCGTCCCTCACCAGGACCTCGGTCGTGGCCTTCTTCTTGTTGATGGCCGGCTGCCCCGTGGCTCCCACCGCCCCCTGGGAATCGTTCTTCGCCTCGAGCTTCATGATGACGCTCCCTTCCGGAGTGATGTGGGGCGTCACCTTGAGACTCAAGGTGGCATCCACGAACTGGGTGTTCGTGCCGGAGGCGGATACGGTCGAGTACGGGATCTGGGTTCCCTGCTCGATCACCGCCTCCTTGTTGTCGATCGTTACGACCTTGGGCGAGGAAACCACCTTCCCTTTGCCGGAAGATTCGAGGGCCGACAGGGAAAGGTCAAGGCGGAGATTGTCCCGAAGGATCCCGAAACTGATCCCGCCGCCGGAACCGAGCCCGATGGTGGCAGGGAGGTTCACCGCGAAATTCGGCGGCGTTGTCGAGGCCGCGAAGGGCGTCGTGTTGGTGAGGGGTTGACCCGGAATGGAGGCGCCGGCGGAATCCTGGACCCCCGTGATGCCGATCTGGGTGGCTGCCCCGTTTTTCCACGAACCGCCCCACTGCACGCCGAGTTCCCTCGTGAAGGAGGTGTCGACCTCGACGATTCGCGCTTCGATGAGCACCTGGGGTGTCGCGGTGTCCAGCGTCGCTACCAGCGACTTGACGTCCTCCACGTTCTTGCGGAGGTCCCGTATGATGATCATGTTTGTGCGGTCGTCGATCTGGATCTTCCCCCCCTCGGAGAGAAGGTCCTTGATCTTGTTCTGCAGGTCGGACGCCTTGCCGTAGTTGACGGGGATCGTCTCGATCACGCCCTCCAGGGACGCCTGGAGTTTCTCCACTTCCTTCCTGGCGTCGAGGCGCGCCTTGTCCTCGCCCCGGAGCGTCACCAGAGGGGCGATGCGAAGGACATTCCCCTCCTGGGAGACCCCGAGACCCTTCGCCTTCAGGACAATGTCCAGCGCCTGATCCCAGGGGACGTTGATGAGCCGGACGGAAACCTTGCCTTTCACTTCGTCCGTCGTGATGATGTTCAGGTTACTGACCTCGGCGATGATCCGGAATACATTGGCCAGGTCGGCGTCCTTGAAGTCCAGGGAGATCCTCTGCCCGACATACTTCCTGGGGGATTCCTCCGAGTGGGTGACGAATCCCCACCTCGCGGCCCCCCCGGCGGTCCCCATCTCCTGTGCCGAAATCGGGGGCGGGGAGGGCTCGGCTTTTCCCTTCAGTTCCGCGACCACGACGGGCTTCCCTCCTCCGGCCGCTTTCGGGAAGGAGAGGATCACGAAGTTGTCCCTCCCCTCCACGGTATAGGAGGAGCCGGGGACGAACGCGACGGTTACCCCGATCCCGTTCCTGACGGCGGCGGGCCGCACCGTCTTCACGGGGATGTCGAACTTCCTCGCGTCCATCTCCCGCAGCAACCCCTTCTCCGCGGACGCGCCGGGAAAGAAGAGCGTTACGCTGTCCTTCCCCTCGACCACCTTGTGAGGTAGGTCGCCCGACGTCGCGATGACGACGTTCGATGCGTCCGGGATGTCCTCGAGATCGATGCCCAGGATGGCCTTGCCCCTAGCGGGCACCTTATCCGCCCCGGGCCGGTCGAGGCTCGTCACCTTCTCCTCCTGTCCACCGCCGACCGAAAGAACAAGCCGGTTCCCTTCGGTGGTGACGAGGAACGGCAGCGGAAGATCGTCGGGGGTCTCCACCAGCATGCGGAGCTTGTCTCCCTGCTGCGAGAGCTTGACCGATTTCACCTGGGGCGTACCCGCCGGGATTTCCGAAGCCGCCGCCCCTTGCGCCACCCCCCATATGTCGACCACGATCCGGAACGGATCGTTGAGCTTGAACGAGTTGGTGTTCTCGATCTTTCCCGATACCTTCGCCTCGATATTGGTGTAGTAGGGCGTCTTCGAGACGACGATCTCCTCGATCCTCCCCCCGGGAGCAGCCTGCGGAGCATCCCCGGCAGCCACGACAATGGCCGGAACGGCCCCCATCGCGGAGACCAGCGCGGCGGCTGCCAGCCAGGCCTGGTACCGCCAAAGGTATCGGCCCATTGACCGTAACCGGTTCTTCATCATTTTCCTCCTCCGGTCTGTAGCTTCAAGGAACTCTCGCGCGCGACCTTCGCCCCCGCGTAATCCTGGAACTCTTCCCGTACGAAGATCTCCCCGTCCGTGATCCGGGTAACGACTCCGCCGCCGCGTCCGATTTTCATTCCGACCGTCACCGTGTAGCCCTTCCCCTCGGCATCCTCCACAAGGGCCCGGGTCACGTCCGAGCCCCAGATGACACCGACAAAGCGTAACTCTCCCAACTCATACCTCTGCAGCGAGGGAAGAGAATCCAAACCGGCGCGGGCCGTCTTTTCCTCCACCTTGAGGAATGGGACGAACGGATCCCGCTTCCCGAGCGGGCTATAAAGCACGAGGGGGGGAGGTTGCACCCCCGCGGCGGGCAACGCGGCCTCCGCCGCCCTGGGGGTCTCTTTCGTCACGGTCTTTTTCACCACCTGGGGGGGAGCGGAGTCTTCCGTTCCGCAGCCGCCCGACGCCATCGCGAAAAGAACCGCAACCGCCAATACGATACGAACCGGGCGGGGGATTTCGTGCTTCATGGGGCGCTCCCTTTCCCGCCTTTGCCGGCAGCCTCCTGCTCCAGAAAACGGTAGGTCGTGGCCGTGCAGCTCACGTTCACCATGACCCCGCCTGCCTTGGACGGGGAAAAAACGATATCGGCAAGGTTCACGATGCGCGGGAGATGGCCGACCCGGTCAGCGAACACGGCGAAGCCATGGTATTCGCCGTTGACGGAGATGGACACCGGAATCTCCGCATAGAACCCCTTGTTGACCTCCCCGCCGGGGGAAAATTTCAGAAACTCGAGTCCCGATTCCTTGCCGAGGTCCGACACGTTCTTGAGGAGGTCGGGGATCTCCGCGGAGTTCGGGAGCTGGTCCAGCAGCAGGCCCAGCTGTCTCTCGAGACGTTGGACCTCCTCCTGGAAGGAGGAGAGGTTCTTCGCGATCACTTCCTGCTCCTTGATCTTGCTCTGGAGTTCGGCGAGCTGTTTTTGGAGAACGTCGATCTTCTGAGAGGCCGACTTGTAGTACAGGTAATAATATCCCGCTCCCAACAGAAGGCAGATCAGGACCGTGAGGAATATCTTTTGTTTCGGGGGAACCTTCGAAATATCCCCTAGCTTGAGCGCCATCGCGGTTCCTCTCCTTGCGCCTTTTGCTTGCTCGTTATTCCTGCACCGCGCGGAACGACAGGTTGAACCTCACCAGTTTCACGTTCGAAACCGTCGCCTGCTCCGCCGACCCGAGCACCACGTCCCGGAACCTGCCGCTCTGCCCGAGAGCCGTCATGAAATTCGCAATCGTGTAGTTGTTCGCCGCGACACCGCGGAGATCGACCCGATCCCCCTTGATGGCCAATGAGTCGATCCAGCATTTCTCGGGAATGGTGGCCGACAACGCCTCGAAAACCGTCACCGGCCCCTTCCGCCCCTGCTGAAGCTTCGAAATCACGTCGACCTTCTGCTGGAGCTCGGCCTTCCGGGCCTTGAAGCTTTCGACCTCCCCGATTTCCTTTTTCAGGCGGGCGACCTCCGCGTTGGCCTTTCCGATGTCCGTGTCAAGCTGCTTGATCTTCCCGGAAACCGATCCGTGGAAGACCAGGATGCCGACAAACACCAGGAGAGGCAGCAGGAAGTAGAGCAGATCGATATTCAGCTCTTTCCTCTTCTTCCGTTTTCCCCGGATCAGGTTTATCCGGATCATCCGCGGCCCTCCTGGTTCCGAAGCGCAAGCCCGATGGAAACCGTGGCGGCGGTGTTGAATCCGGATACCACGGACGGATCCACCGAGCCTTCCTCGAGGGTGAGCCCATCGAACGGGTCAAAGAGTTCCACGTCGACCCCGATCTTCTCGGCGAGCATCTCCTTGAGAAAAACGGATTTCGCCGCACCGCCGGTCAGGTAGACCTTCGTGACCAGGCGATCGGGGTACGTCGCCGAGAAGAAGTTGTAGGACCGCTGGGCTTCCGTGGACAGGATGTTCGACACCGTCCTCATGATCTCCATGATCCTTTCCGCACGCTCTCCCGCGGTCTTCTTCCCGACCTTGAGCTCCTCCGCCGTCTCGAAACTCACCGCGAGCTGCTTCTGGATTTCCGATGTGTACATGCCCCCGCCCATGGGAACGTCGCGCGTGAACAGCGGCACTCCCGCATGGAGGATGTTGATGTTCATGAAGGAGGCCCCCACGTTGACCACCATCGGGACCTGCTCGTCGGACACGGGGTGGCAGAGCTCGAAGGCGTTACCCGCCGCGATGGAGTCGATGTCGACGATCGAGGGGGTGAGACCGGCGTCCTTGACCACGGAGATGTAGTCGTTGACGAGGTCGGTCTTCACGGCGACCAGGAGGACGTCCATCTTGGACGGGTCTTCCTTCAACGGACCGATCACCTGGAAATCGATCTTGACGTCCTTGATGTCGAAGGGGATGTACTGCTCCACCTCCCACTGGATCGACTCTTCCAGCTCCTCCGGGGTGGTCGTGGGCAGGACCACTTTCTTGATGATCACGGAATGGCCGGAAAGCGAGGTGGCGACCTCCTTCTCCTTCACCTTGAGCTCGCGCAACGCGGTCTTGATCCCCTCGATCACCGCGGCATGGTCCATGATGGCGCCGTCCACGATCGCGTCCGGCGGCAGGGGGAAGACGCCGAATTTTTTCACCCGGAACTCCAGGCCCACCGGCTTGACATGGGCGAGCTTGACGGAGCTCGACCCGATGTCCAGCCCGATCAACTCCTTCGATCCCAGCAGCCCCATGGCTTCACCTGTCCTTCTCGTCTTTCTTGCTGAACACCTTGTCCCGGTCCGACAACTGCAGACCGAGGGACAGGATGATCTTCCTCTTCGTGTCCATGCGGCATGTCATGCCCTTCTCCACCCGGTCGATGGTCAGCACCGACAAACCCGCGCGCCTTGCCAACTCCGCCTTGCTCATCAGGAGCCCTTCCCTGATCTTTCGGACATTGTTCGTCTCGACTTTACCCTTGGTCTTTACCGCCTTCATCCTATCGCCCTCGAGGCTTGTGGCCCGGCCGGAAAGTACGCAAAAACAACCGCAACTACGACAAATGGTACCTCCCGTAAAATTAATGTCAAGCGATTTTTAAATACCCATTAAATTATTATAATTATGCTAAATTACCATTAATTGATTCCATGCTCCTTCGCCTTGTAAAGCAGGGCGGGATGGGAGATCCCCAGCAGCTCTGCCGCCTTCGGTCGGCTCCCCCCGGTCCGTTCCAGGGCCAGCCGGATCATCTGCCGCTCCATCTCCTTGACGGCCGCCTTCAAGTCCGGATTCTCAAGGGAAACGGGGATGCGGAGGACCATCCGCGGGGATCGGTCCGTCCCCCTCTCCCCGGCCCCCCCCCCTCCCCAGATGGTAATCAGCTGGTCCCGGGATATCTCCCCCTCCCCTCCGAGGAGGACGCACCGCTCGACCAGGTTCTCGAGTTCCCGTACGTTCCCGAGCCAGTCGTGGCCCGTTAGCGTTTCCATGGCCTCCGGCGAGAACCGGATCTCTCCCTTGCGGAATTTCCTGCGGAAGAGAGCGAGAAAGTGCTGCGCCAGGAGAGGGATGTCCTCCCTCCGCTCCCGCAAGGGGGGGACGTGGATCCGGATGACGTTCAGCCGGTAGAAGAGGTCCTTTCGGAAGGTCCCTGCCGAAACCTCCTGCTCGAGGTCTCTCGCCGTCGCGGCGACGATCCGGACGTTCACCTTCCGGACCTCCGTGTCCCCGAGGCGGCGCAACTCCCCCTCTTGGATGAACCGGAGCAGCTTCGTCTGGAGCATGAGCGGCAGCTCGCCGATCTCATCGAGGAATAGGGTTCCCCCGTTCGCCTCCTCGATGAGGCCCGACCGGTCCGATTTCGCCTCGGTGAACGCCCCCTTCCGGTGTCCGAAAAGCTCGCTCTCCAGCAGCGTCTCCGGGATCGCCCCGCAGTTGATGGCGACGAAGGGTTTGGCCTTCCTCCTCCCAGCGTAATGAAGCATCCGGGCGATGAGTTCCTTCCCCGTCCCGCTCTCGCCCGTCACCAGCGCCGTGGTGTCGTAATCCTTAACCTTCTCCACCATGCGGACGACGTTCTCCATCGAGGGGCTTGCGTACAGAAACTCCTCCGGGCGGAAGGCCTTTTCCACCTCTTGTCGGAGGGCCTCGTTTTCCTTCCGCAGGGTTTCCCGTTCCTGGGCCTTCCGGAGCGTCAGGAGGATTTCATCGCTCATGAACGGCTTGGAGATGTAATCGTACGCGCCGAGCTTCATCGCCTCGACGGCCGTCTGCACGGTCCCGAAGGCCGACATCATGATGGCCGTGCCGGGGATCTTCCGGGACATGATCTCCCGGAGAAGTTCGAGTCCCCCCATCTCCGGCATCCGGATGTCGCACAGGACGAAGTCGAACCGCTCCTTCTCCAGAAGCGCGAGCGCTCTCTTCCCGTTCTCCGCGAGGGAAACGGAATATCCCTCCGCGCTGAGGATTCGCCTCAGCACGTCCCGCATGCTCTCTTCGTCGTCCACCACCAGGATCCGGTCAGCCATCCTCCCCCCTCCCCGCGTCGCCCGGCGGCGCTTCTTCCTCCGCCTCGGGCAGAATCACGGTGAACGTCGATCCCTTTCCCTCGTCGCTCGTGACGGCGATCTCCCCCCCGGCGGCCTCCACGATCGCGCGAGAGACCGACAGGCCGAGCCCGGTTCCCTTCCCCGGTTCCTTCGTCGTGAAAAACGGGTCGAAGATCGAGGGAAGGGCATCCGGCCGGATGCCGCATCCGGTGTCGGTCACGGAAACCGCCACCCCCCCCGCGGGGAGATCTCCGACGCCTTTCCGCAGGCGCAGAACGTCCGTCTCGGGCGGGTCGTAGGCCCGCCTTCTCGCCATCCGCACGGCGGGCGGGACCCAGGGTCTCACGCCGAACGTCCGAACGCGGAGGACTCCTCCTCCTTCCATCGCGTCGACCGCGTTGATCATCAGATTGAGCAGCACCTGGCGGAAGCGCTCCGCCGAGATCGACACCCGGTGCATCCCGCCCGCCTCGACGACCACCTCGACATCCCGGAACATCTTCCGGAACGAGAGCATGTCGACGGTCTCCCGCACGACGTCGTCCACATCCGCGGTCTCTTTGCCGGTTCGTTCCGAGGAGGCAACGGACAGCAGGCCACGCACGATATTCTCGATCCTCCCCGTCTCGGAGACGATCTTGTCGAGGCAATCCTCCCGCTCCTGCGCGGGGGGATCGTTCCTGAGAAGATACTCCGCGTACCCGCGGATCCCCATCAGGGGATTGCCCACCTCATGCGCGATCCCCGCGGCCAGACGACCCACGGTAGCAAGCCGTTCCGAACGGGAAATCTCCTGCTGGGCCTGTCTCGCCATTTCCTGCGCGGAGAGGATCGCGCCCACCATCCGGTTGAAGGAGGCGCCGAGCTGCCCGACCTCGTTCCCCGGGGACTCGTCGGCCCGCAGACAAAGGTCGCCCGAGGCGATCTTCTCGGTGACGGCCGCAAGGCGCTTGAGGGGACGCACCACGGACCGGTCCATCAGCAGGAACCCGAAAAAAACGAACGCCGCGACGTCCGCCACCATCAACGCTCCCGCGACCCGGAGAAGGTTCCGCGCCTCCTGCTCGACGCCCGGGGAATAGAATCGCACCCGGATCGCCCGCCTGCCCCCTGCGCCTTCCAGGAGGGGAAGGGTCACATCCACGACAGGATGGACGGAGAAGAGCCCGAAGGTTTTCCCGCCCACGGGGACCACCTGGATCACGTCCGGCCCCTCGCCTTCCGGGAGGAGAACCACCTCGCGGATGTAGGGGGAAAGTTTCCCCAGGGACTCGAGGGAAGACAGGGAACCCGTCCCTGCCCTTTCCCCCATCCGGATGGCGTCCCGGACGACCTCGGCGACGGAGACCGCCGCTTCGACATGGCGGCGTTCCACGGTGATCTCGATGACCTTGAGCGCGAAAATCGAAAGAAAGGAGAGGGAAGCGATCGCGATGAGCGTCAACTGGAGGACGACGCCTGCCCGGACCGACATGTCCTTCATCAACCGGCCCGCCCCCCGAGGGAGTTGGTTGACACATTCCGCACGAGGTTTAGAATAGCAAAAACGACGGAGGGAGGCGAATGTGAAAGCCGCCGTCAAACGACAAAGATTCCGGCTGGTCGACAAGCAGTATCAGTTCGGCCTCGCGTGGCGGATGCTCGGGGCGTTCCTCCTGTTTTTCATCATCGGGATCATTCTGGTGTTCACGCCTTCCGTGTTCCAGCTCCTCACGGGAACGGACCTTGTGGAACTCGAGCCCGCGTCGCAGGAGTTTCTCATCCTCCACCATCGCATCTGGCCCGCCGTCCTGTTCGTCCTCGTCGGCATGTTCCTGTATACGCTCTGGTTCAGCCACCGGATCGCCGGCCCCATCTACCGGATCAACTCGGTCCTGCAG
>DATEXR010000281.1 GCA_035256765.1 Candidatus Deferrimicrobiaceae bacterium
TCGAGGAGATCCATTTCACCTTCGAGGGGAGCGACATCGCGCGGACCCGGGGAGTCCGGGTGCTGAGCCGCGAGGAGCTCCGCAACGGGGACGTCAGTCTCTCCTACGTCTCCCGGCTGATGAACCGGACCTACTCGGACGCCCCCCGGATCCGGAAGGTGCTCCAGACGATCTGGTACCAGGTCAACGCGGGGCAGGAGATCTACGTGATCGGGAAGATCCTCGAGGACAAGACCGTCCGCGGCGGAACGGGCTGGGGAGCCGAGTTCGCGAAGCTCTGCAACAAGCCGATCTTCGTCTTCGATCAGGATGCCGACCGGTGGTTCCGCTGGGCCGAAGAACGGTGGGTCGAAGTGACGGACGCGGGGGAGCCCAGGATCCGGAGCCCGCGATTCACGGGGACCGGAACCCGGTTCCTCGAGGAGAACGGCCGCCTGGCCATCCGGGAGCTTTTCGAACGCTCCTACGCGTGAAGGATCTCCGCGCATGACCCCGCCTGCCATCCGGAACGTGGCGATCATCGCCCACGTGGACCACGGAAAGACGACGCTGGTCGACGCGATGCTCAAGCAGAGCGGCATCTTTCGGGAGAAACAGGTCGTCCCCGACCGCGTGATGGACTCCATCGACCTGGAGCGGGAGAAGGGGATCACGATCATGGCGAAGAACGCCGCGGTGGTCTACCGCGGCGTGAAGATCAACATCGTGGACACCCCGGGGCACGCCGACTTCGGCGGCGAGGTGGAGCGGACGCTCAAGATGGTCGACGGGGTCTTGCTCCTCGTCGACGCCTCCGAGGGGCCGCTCCCGCAGACGCGCTTCGTGCTCAAGAAGGCGCTGGAGCTGGACCTCCCCGTCGTCCTGGTCGTGAACAAGGTCGATCGCCCGGACGCGAGAGTCGGCGAGGTGATCAACGAGGTGTACGACCTGTTCATCGACCTGGACGCGGCCGAGGGGCAGCTGGATTTCCCCATCCTCCTCACGAACGCCCGGGCGGGCAAGGCCCGGGAGTTGGACGGGGAGGGGGCTTCCGACCTCCGCCCGCTGTTCGACCGGATCCTCTCCCACATTCCGCCCCCTTCCGGAGACCCCGAGGGAGTCCTCCAGCTCCTCGTCACGCACCTCGACTACAGCGATTACGTGGGCCGGCTGGCGGTCGGGCGGATCGTTCACGGTACCGTCCACGCGGGGGAGACGGTTGCGGTGTGCGGGAAGGAAGGAGCCGTGGAGCGGGTCAAGGTGACGGTCCTGTACATCTACGACGGGTTGTCGAGAAAGGAGGTCGGCGAGGCATTCGCGGGGGACATCGTCGCGCTGGCGGGGGCGGAGGGGGCCACGATCGGAGACACGCTGTCCGACGCGGAGAACCCGCGGACGCTCCCCCGGATCGCGGTCGACGAGCCCACCGTCTCCATGGTCTTCTCGATCAACACGTCGCCCTCCGCCGGCCAGGAGGGGAGCCTCGTCACGTCGCGCATGCTTCGCGAACGCCTGGAGAAGGAACTGCTGGGCAATGTGGCGCTGCGGATCGATTTCTCGGGGACCGACTCCTTCACGGTGATGGGGCGGGGCGAACTGCAGCTGGCGATCCTCATCGAGATGATGCGCCGCGAGGGGTTCGAGCTCTCCGTCTCCCGCCCGGAGGTCGTCACGAGGACGAAGAACGGCGTCCTCCTGGAGCCGGTCGAGTCGCTCTTCCTCGACGTTCCCGAAGCGTACCTCGGGGCCGTGACGCAGAGCGCGGGGGCCCGCAGGGGGAAGATGGTGAAGATGGTCAACCCGGGACGGGGGAGGGTCAGGCTCGAGTACCGGATTCCCTCCCGGGGGCTCATCGGTTTCCGCTCGGAGTTTCTGACCGAGACGCGGGGCACGGGGCTGATGAACCACCTGTTCGACGGCTACGAGCCGTGGCAGGGCGCCATCCGGGACCGGGTCGCGGGGGTGCTGGTCGCCGACCGCGCGGGGAGGTCCACCGCGTACGCCCTCTACCATCTCCAGCCGCGGGGCACCCTGTTCCTCGGGGAGGGGGAGCGCGTGTACGAGGGGATGATCATCGGGGAGAATTCGCGCCCGGTGGACATGGACGTCAACGCGACCAAGGAGAAAAAACTCACCAACATCCGCGCGGCGGGCGCCGACGAGGCGCTGCGCCTGGTCCCTCCCCGGATCATGTCCCTGGAGAAAGCGATCGAATTCATCAACGAAGACGAGCTGGTCGAGGTGACGCCGGGGTCGGTCCGCCTCCGGAAGAAGATCCTCCCGGCAGGCCGCCGCCCGCGGAGGAAGGAATAGCGGCCGGGGCGCGGCGCGAGTGGGAATTTCCCGCCACCGGCCGGCGAAAAGCGCTGGAAAGCCGGCGGTCGGGGATGCATAATAAAAAACTCAACCAGTTTTTTTCCAAGGGGGGGAAAAGATGCCGAAAACCGGTCCTGCGAAGGAAAAGAGAGGCCCCGCCGGCGCGTTGATGCGGGCGTTGCGGTTCGAGAGGGAGGGGAAACGGCTTTTCACCGCGGCCGCGGACAAGAGCGCGGACCCGTTCGCCAAGCAGGTGTTCGCCCTTTTGGCGCAGATGGAGACGAAGCACATGGAGGATATCCAGGCGATCGCCAGGGAGCTCGAGGAGGAGGGGAGATTCCCCAAAGTGCCCTCGGCGCCCCACGACGCCCGGATGAGGCAGTTCCGTCGGGAGCACAGCCGGATCCGGAAGGAGAAGGTCATCTCCGGGGACGCCGCGGACGGGATGCGCAAAGCCTTGGCGTTCGAGGCGGAAGGGCGGGAGATGTACATACGGATGTCGAAAGCCGCGACCCATCCCCAGGAGAAGAGGTTCTTCAAGCTTCTTTCGACCGAGGAAGACAGCCACTTCAACATCATCTACGAATATCTCGATTTCCTCGAGAGGAGGGGACTCCGGATGCAGGACGGGTAAGGGGGCGTCCCGCATCGGGCGGCCCCCGCGGATCCCCCGGGCGCGAAGGGTCGGAGGCCGGGGAAGGGGAAAACTTTTAGGGGGGGCGCAGGTCCGGTGTATAATAGGAATAATTTACGATTGATGCCTGCCATATTCCCTCCAGGCGAATGAGGCGTGAAATGAAAAACCGTACGATGTACTTCCTTGTCGCGTTTGCTCTGGTGGCAGTCGTGATTTTTGTCGCAGTCGCGGGGCACGCAGCGCGCCGTGAATTCTGGCTGACGCCCCCGAAGGGGGAGAGCGAGGACTACATGGTCCCGCCCCCGCCATTCACGGAGGGGATCTTCCCCTGCTCCGAATGCCACTCCGGCATGACCCCGAACCCGAAGCGCCGGGAACTCAAGGAAGAGCACACCAATATCCTATTGAAAAACCACGCCGAAAAAGAACGCTGGTGCCTGGACTGCCACGACGAAAAAAACCGCGACAAGTTGCGGCTTGCATCCGGTCAGTTGATCGACTTTACGGAGAGCTACAGGCTTTGCGGCCAGTGCCACGGGGACAAGTACCGGGATTGGAAGGTAGGCATTCACGGGAAGCGGACGGGGCAATGGAATGGGAGGAAGGAGTATCTGCTGTGCGCCCATTGCCACAATCCGCACAACCCGCGGTTCAAAGAGATCCAGCCGATGCCGCCGCCAGCCCGGCCGGGAACTATTCGATAAGAATCGACTTTTATACCGAACCCGC
>DATEXR010000282.1 GCA_035256765.1 Candidatus Deferrimicrobiaceae bacterium
GTTCGTGGAGGGGTGGTCTCCCCCACCCCTTTCGCCCTCTCCTCCTCCAGCCCCGGACCTGACCCTCCGGGAATTTCATGAACGGGCCGCGGCCATGCGCTTCGGGGAAAAGGTCCACCGCGCCCTCGAGGCGGCGCCGCCGGTCGGCGCGCAGTGGCCCCCCTCCCGCCCTCTCCCCGTCGTCTGGGGGGAAGGGGAGGAAACGAGGTGGCGGACCGTCTGCGCGAAGATCCAGGCGAGCATGCTTCGTCGGGAGCTTCGGGATGCGGAGATCGTGGGAACGGAGTTTCCGATGCTCTCGTTCCGCGGCGGGTGGTCCCGGGAGGAACGCGCCGATCTGGTCGTGCGGTTCCGGGGAGATCCCGCGGAGGGAAGCGGGATCGCCCATGGCGAGCACTGGGTCGTCGACTTCAAGACGGGCGCCCGGGAGGAGGGACAGGAGGAGACGTACCGGGAACAGGTGCGGGGCTACATGGAGATCCTCTCCGGCGCCTGGAGCGTTCCGGTCCGCGGATTTCTCTGGTATGTTGAAACGGGCGAGGCGGTCGAGGTAGGGCGGCGGGAAAATAACCGGAAGGGGGAGGATCGATGACGAGGAAGCCGAGCGAGAGCGAAGAGGAATATTTCGCGCGCATCGAGTTTGAGCGGCGCAAGAAGATCGAGAGGGAGAAGCAGCAGAAGCTGGCGGAGGAAGAGAAAAAACGACTCCGGGACCTTCATTACCGGAAGTGCCCCAAGTGCGGCATGGACCTGATCGAGATCGATTACAAGAGCATCAAGGTGGACAAGTGCTCGGGGTGCGACGGGGTGTGGTTGGATGCGGGCGAGCTGGATACCGTCTCGAAGATGGAGACCTCGGTTGCCGGCAGGATTTTCGGGCTGTTCTCCGGGTAGGGGCTACTTCAGGGGTTTCAGGTAGATCAGCTTGTCGTCTCCCTGATCGTAGTAATCCGGAAGCTGCGCGGCGAGGGTACACCCGATCTTTTCGTAGAACGCCCGCGTGTCGCCGTAGGACTCTTTCGACGATGTCTCGATCACGAGGAGACGCCCTCCCCGCCGCCGGACCTCCTCCTCGACGAAGGCCACGATCCTGCGGCCGTATCCTTTTCCCATCCGGTCGGCCCGGGTAGCGAGCCAGTACAGGTCGAACGTGGCGGCGGTCATCTCGTTTTTGCCGAAGCAGGCGTAGGAGACGACCGTGCCGTCCTCCTCGACGAGGACGAACGGGTGATAGCCCTTCTGGTTCGGCCGGGAGAGCGCGGCGTCGACGAGCTCTATCGCCACCTCCACCTCAGGGGGCTTGAACGCTCCGGTTCCCTCGATCAGCGCCCGGACCGCCTCCCGGTCCTCCTGCACGATCGGCCGGATGGCGGTCACCGGGCCCCCCGGGAGATTGCGAGGCGCAGGATCTCGATGACCAGCGCTTCGTAGGAGATCCCCGCGGCGCGGGCGGCGCGGTCGAGGCCCGCGTTCGACGAGATGTCGGGATTCGGGTTCACCTCGAGCGCAAACAGCTTCCCTCTCCGGTTCATGCGGAAATCGACGCGGGCGTATCCGCACAGTTCGAACGCCCGGGCGCACGCAAGCGTGAGCCTTTCCAGCCGGTTGCGCAGGGTGTCGGGGATATTCGCCGGGCATTCGGGGGCGATCTCCCCGTACGCCGGGTGGTTGTTGTCCCACTTCGACTCGAAGGAGCAGACGCGCCACCTCTTGCTGCGGTAGACGAGTTCGGCCGGGGGCAGCGTCCGGAAGGGGTCGGCCGCCGTGCCGTTCCCGAGCACTCCCACATTGAACTCCCGGCCCCCCACGAACTCCTCGGCCAGCGCCCCTTGTTGATACTTCCCGATCACGTGCCCGACCCTTTTTTTGAGCCCCGCCTCGTCGTCGACCACGCTCTCCTCGGTGATGCCCGCCGACCCGTCCTCGTTGGCGGGCTTCACGATCACGGGGAAGCGGAGATCCGATCGTCCGCGGGGGACGGACCGGTACAGGCGAAACGCCGGCGTCGGAATCCCGAAGGAGGACAGGAGGTGCTTGGTCAGCGCCTTGTTGTTGCACACGGTCAGGGGCAGGGGGCTGTTCCCCGTATACGGGAGGCCGAGCAGCTCGAGGAGGGCTGCGCCGTGCGGCTCCTTCTGGGCGGAGTTCATCGGGCACTCGCTCAGGTTGAACACCACCTCGGTACCGAAAGCGCGCAGCGACGAGGCGAGGGCGGCGGGGTCCTTCCCGAAGGTGAAGGGCCGGGTGACGTGCCCCGAGGCGGCGAGCGCCGTCATGACCTGCCGGGCGCTCACGGCGAGGTCGAGATCGATGCGCATCTGTCCCTCGACGCCTTGCAGGGTGTCCTCCACGGGGGTGTAGAGGATGGCCACATGCTTCGGGGGGAGACCGCCTTGCATCACCTGGGCGCCATTCCCAGGCGGGACAATGCGCAGGAGAGAATTTCCGACAGGAGGCCGAGGTAGGGGGTCCCCATCTTTTCGGCCATGATCGGGAGATCGCCGTACCCGGGGGAGAGCCCGGGGAGCGGGTTGCACTCGAGAAAGTGCGGGACCATCCTTCCGTCAAGCCGAAAATCGATCCGGGAGAAGTCCCGGCAGCCGAGGAGCCGGTAGATCCCCGCGGCGCATCGTTCGATTTCGGCGACGACGCCGGCCGGCAGGGCCGGGGGGCATCGGTATTCGACCTGGTTCTCCCAGTCGCGCTTGACCTCGAGGGAATAGACGAACTCCTCGGCCCGCACCTTCCGGGGAGCGATCTCCATGACCCCTACGATCCGGGGGGTCCCGTTCCCCACGATCCCGACCGTCACCTCGGAGCCCGGCACGAACTCCTCCACCAGGGCGCTCTGCCCGTAGGTCGCGGTGACGAATCCCACCCTCTCTCTCGCTTCCTCCGGGGATGAGGCGCGGGACGAGAGGCGGACCCCCTTGCTCGATCCCTCGAACGCGGGCTTGACGATGACGGGATACGAGAGCCCCGCCTCGTCCACCTCCCGGGGGGAGGAGCAGCTGCGGAAACGCGGCGTGGGATACCCCTCCGACGCCACGAGCCGTTTCGCGACGGGCTTGTCGAGCGTCACGCAGAGGGTGAGAGGATCGGACCCGACGTACGGGATGCCGAGCATTTCGAGCAGGGCCGGGACGTGGGCCTCGCGGCAGCGCCCCCCTTCCCCCTCGGCGACGTTGAAGACGATGTCGGGGCGGGTTTCCCGGAGGGCGTCGATGATTCCGGGGCCCGCGCCCAGGCGGAACACCTCGTGCCCCAGGGAGGCGAGGGCGTTGCCGATGTGGCCGACGGTCGCCTCGGAGTCGTATTCCTCGAAGGCGTCCTCCGGCAGGTGCGAGGGCGGATCGGAGGGCCTTACGTTGTAGGCGAGGCCGATTCGCAACGTCTCCTTCTCCTGGCCATCCGCTCGTTCCCCTGGGGGATCAACGCCTTGATCTCCCCCGTCATGAGCCGGTAGACATCCAGTCTCGAGGCGGGGAGGTCCGTTTCCGGCCGGGCGGAGGGGCGCCCGTCGTCCCGGGGTTCCTCGTAGCTTACGATGATTCCTTCGTAGTTCCGCAGGATCGTCCGATGTTCCCCCTGGGACAGGATGTAGTTGGGCATGAGCGGGATCTTCCCTCCCCCCCCGGGGACGTCGACCACGAAGGTCGGGATGGCGAGCCCCGAGGTGTGCCCCCGGAGCGCTTCCATGATCTCGATCCCCTTCGCCAGGCGGGTTCGGAAGTGCTCCAGCCCGCGCACCATGTCGCACTGGAACAGGTAGTAGGGACGGACCTTCGCCTTGAGCAGCTGCGTGTTGAGTTTGCGGATGATCTCGGGGTGGTCGTTGACGCCCTTCAGAAGGACCGACTGGTTGTTCACGGGGACGCCGGCGCGGAGAAGACGGTCGCAGGCCCGTCGCGCCTCGGCGGTCACCTCCCGGGGGTGGTTGAACTGGGTGTTCACCCAGATCGGGCCGTATTTCTCCAGGAGCGCGCACAGCTCGTCGTCGATCCGCATCGGGAGGACCACCGGTACGCGCGTGCCGATCCGGATGATCTCGACATGCGGGATCTTGCGGAGCCCCTTCAGGATGAACTCGAGCCGCGGCGTGGGGAGCGTGAGCGGATCGCCCCCCGAGAGGATGACGTCCCGGATCTCCTCGTGCCGCTTGATGTAGTGGAACATCTTGTTCATCTCGAATTCCGTCTTCGCGGCTTCCCCGAGGGGCCAGATCCTCTTTCTCGTGCAGTGGCGGCAGTACAGGGAGCAGAAGTTCGTCACCACCATCAGACACCGGTCCGGGTAGCGGTGGGTGAGCCCGGGGACCGGCATGTCCTTCTCCTCCTCGAGCGGATCGTCCTCCCCGACCTCCATCCCGTAGTATTCGTCCAGGGAAGGGATCGCCTGGCGCGCGATCGGGTCGTCGGGATCGTCGAGCCGGATGAGCGACAGGTAGTAGGGGGTGATCGACATCCGGTAGGTGTCGGTCACCCGCGTCAGGATCTCCGCCTCTTCGCGGGGGAAGTAGCGGAGCCCGGACAGGTCCTGGAGGGAGGTGATGCGATGGGAGAGCTGCCACCGATAATCGTTCCATTGCTCCCTCGTCACCTGGGGCCAAGGAAGGCCGACGGGGTTGGTGTCTCCGGACGTGCTGCGCAACGGTACCGAATCGTCTTCCCGATTCGTTTCCATGTTCCTCCTCGCGTATTTCCGCTTCCGGGGTTGGTTGCCAGGGTTCATTGCGGTGTCACCGCCCGCTCGCCTTGACCCAGAGGAAGTCGACCGGACGCTTCCCCTTGTTCGAAAACGCATACTCCTGCTCCGCGCGGAAGTAGAGGTTTTCCCCCTTTCGGGCGATGAAGGTCACCTTTCCCAGCCGAAGGCCCAGCCTCCCGGAAAGGATGAACACGTAGTTTTCCCCCTCGTGCGCCGGTTCGGGCAGGGTTTCCCTCCCCGACCGGATCACCGCCCGGTAGGCCACGATGGTCCGGTACCGGCTCTTGGGAAGAAGGGTGTCGAAGGCCTGGTATCCCGTGACGTCGGAGGGAAGGGAATCGCTTTTCCGGAAAAGGACCTTCTCCTCGTCGTCCTCGGCAAAAAAAGAGGAGGGCGTCTCGCCCAGCGCCGAAAGGATCTCGAGAAGGTTTGCCACCGCCGGGGAGGCCAGGTTCCGCTCGATCTGCGAGATCGCTCCCTTGGTGAGGCCCGCGCGCTCGGCGAGATCGGCCTGGGAGAGGCCGTTGATCTGGCGAAGATGCTTGATCCGGGCCCCGATATCGATCATAGAACTTTTTATTAAACCTCTCGTTTAGTAATCTATCCGTATTGTAGGAAAGCGGATTCCCTCTGTCAATAGAAATCCATATGGAATTGCAAAGAAATTTCATTGGGAGATTTCTCGCGTCATGCGTGGGGGGGAAGGTTTTCTATACCCGCAAAACCGGTTTCCGCGCGGGGTTTCCCCCGTCCCCCGCTTCGGTGTCCGCGGATTTCCGCGCGGACCCTTCGCGGGAGCGGAGAAATCGTTTTGACAGCGCGGATCGAATCGGAGAGAATGGGAAACCGCAAGGTGGGGGAGTAGCTCAGTTGGGAGAGCACCACGTTCGCAACGTGGGGGTCGAGGGTTCAATCCCCTTCTCCTCCACCATCCTTCCCTCTCGGGGCGAAGGATGGTGCCCGCCGAAGCGTCGTCGAGGGCGGGCTTTCCTCTTTCGGGCTTCGCGCGGCAATCCGCCTTTCTTCCTTTCTTATCGGTAGAAGCGCGATCCATGTTGCCGAATTCTTGCTTGATTTCCAGAATTTTTTTTAACAGGGGGATCCTCTGCGGCGGAAGGACCCTGGCTCGCGGGGGGCTTCCGCTCGGCTACGCTCGCGATCTTCGCCCGCTCGCTGCCGGTTCCGCTCGACGCAATTTCCTCCTCGCTCCACAGGCCGCCTCGCGGAACCCCCCGCTACGCCCCGGGTCCTCCGGTTGCTGACGCCCTCGTGTCAGGGCGCACCGTGGGCGGAGCAACCGAGGAAGGGGGTTCCTTGGCGAAGTCGCTCGACTTGCGATGCACCCGCAAGTCTGCGCTTGACCTTCCTCCCGGAAAGCTCCGCCCAGCGTCTCGGGTTCCGTTCCGGAAGAGGCCGTGCAACGAAGCCGGCGGGGATGCAGCGGTCCTCGAATGCCGGGATCTTCCGGGAATGGAGCCCGGGAGGCCGGCCCCCCATCCTTCGGCTGCTCTGCCGCCTGCGCGCCCTGCGGCATGCGCCATCCGAGATGTCCGCGGGGAATGACGTCGAGCGGTCGCGGGGACCCCGGAGGCGAAGCCGCTCCCGCTCCTTGCCCGGGGGGCAGATGGCGGCGCCCCCCCATGGAGGGGCGTTGGCCCTTACCCGTCGGCGGTTCCTCCGGTAGAATCGGGGGAAGATGAATCCTCCTTCCGCACGTTACGTGTTCGTGGAAGTGGCGGTGCCGCTTCCGATCGATCACCCCTTCACCTACCGCGTTCCTCCGGGGCAGGAGGCGCGCGCCCGTATCGGGGTCCGCGTCCTGGTCCCGTTCGGGCGCCGGAAGGTCACCGGGTTGATCACCGCGTTCACGGACGGTTCCTCCCTGGGCGGGCGCGAGGCCCGGGAGGTCCTCGCGTTCCTGGACGAAGAGCCGTACGTCTCTCCCGCTCATCTCGCGTTTCTTGCCGCCGCCGCCCGCGAGTGCCTGGCCCCCCTGGGCGAGATGCTGCGGGCGGCGCTCCCCGGCGGGCTTCCGCGGCGGGAGGCGCCGGCGTCCCCGAGAACGGAGGCGGTGTACCGGGCCGCGGACGGCGCACCGGACGCGGCCCTGACCCCCAAGCAGCGCAAGGTGTACGCGGCCGTCCTCGATGCGGGGGAGATCTCCGCGCCGGATTTGGCGGGGATCGTGCCCGGAGGATCGGAGGTCGCTCGAAGGCTGGCCGCGAAGGGGATCCTCGCCGCCTCGTCGCGGGAAAAGTCTTATGCGCTCTCCGCTCCCCATATCCTCGACGCCTCCGGGACGCTTGTCCCCACCCCCCACCAGGAGGCGGCCCTCGCCAGGACCGGCGTCGCCCTCGCGTCCGGAGGGTTCGCCGCCTTCGTTCTCCACGGGATCACCGGGTCGGGGAAGACCGAGGTCTACCTGAGAGCGATCGAGCAGGCCCGGCTCACCGGGAGGCAGACGGTATATCTGGTCCCCGAGATCGCGCTCACCCCGCAGCTGCTGGGCCGCGTCCGGACCCGGTTCGGGGAGGGGGCGGCGGTCCTCCACAGCGGGCTCGCGAGGGCCGAGCGCGCATCCCAATGGCGAAGGATCCGGGCGGGCGAGGTTTTCCTTTGCATCGGGGCGCGCTCCGCCGTCTTCTCTCCCTTTGCGTCCCCGGGGCTGTTCATCGTCGACGAGGAGCACGATTCGGCCTACAAGCAGGAGGAGGGGATCCGCTACCAGGCGCGGGATCTTGCCGTGATGCGCGCGAAGATGGAGGGAGCGGTCGTCCTGTTGGGCTCCGCCACACCCTCCGCGGAGTCGATCCATCTCGTCCGGACGGGGGAAGCGACGCTCTTGTCCCTTCCGGAAAGGATCGGCGCGAGGGCTCTTCCCGTGGTCTCCGTCGTGGATCTGAAAAGCCAGGCGGCGCGCAGGGGCGCGGACCGGTACTTCTCCGCCGAACTCGAGAACGCGGTCGAAGAGACGCTCTCCCGCGGGGAGAAAGCGATGCTGTTCCTCAACCGGCGCGGCTATGCGCCTGCGCTGACCTGCCTGGACTGCGGAACGAACGTACAGTGCCGGAACTGCCAGGTGTCGCTCACCTTCCACAAGCAGGACGGCGTGCTTCTGTGCCATTACTGCGGCGCGAAGGAGCCCCCCCCCGAGCGTTGCGGAGCCTGCGGAGGGCACAAGGTGGCGCAGGTCGGGATCGGCACGGAGCGGCTTGTCGCGTGGGCCGCCAAGAGATGGAAGGAGGCCCGGGTCGCGCGCCTCGATTCGGACCTCGGCCGGAAACGCGGGTTCTACGGGGAGGTCCTCTCCCTGATGCATCGCGGGGAGGTGGACATTCTCGTGGGCACGCAGATCATCGCCAAGGGGCACGACTTCCCCGCGGTGACGTTCGTGGGCGTGCTCCTCGCGGACCAGTCGCTCTCCTTCCCCGATTTCCGTTCGGCGGAGCGGACGTTCCAGATCCTGACCCAGGTGTCGGGCCGCGCGGGCCGGGGGGACAGGCCCGGCAGGGTGATCATCCAGACCCTCTCCCCGGAGCACGTCTGCATCCGGAAGGTTGCCGAGCACGACTTCCACGGGTTCATGGAAGCGGAACTGGCGGAACGGGAGTCGCTTGGCTACCCCCCGTTCGGGCGCATGATCCTGATCCGTTTCTGGGGGCCGAAGCTCGATCGTGTCCAGGAGGCCGCCGGGGAAGTTGCGGAGGCGCTTTCCCGCCCGCTTGCCGAGGCGGGAATCCGGATGCTCGGCCCCGCGCCGTCGCCGATCGCGCGCGTCAAGAAAAAATACCGCTACCAGATCCTGCTCAAGATGCCGGCACGGTTTGCGGTGGCCGACTTCTTTCCGGAACGATTGCGCCCCCTGCGCGATCTCGCGAAGAAGGCCGGCGTCCGGATGGAGGCGGACGTCGATCCCTACAACCTCATGGTCTGACCCCCCAAGAACAGGGACGTTCTTAAAACTTTTCAACCTCTGCGGCGGGCGCCCCCCTTCGCAGGCGCCCTTGCAATGGGCGCGCAGGTGCGGCTTCGCCTCCGGGGTCCCCGCTCGCGGTCAGCTCCCGGCTCCCCGGCTGCGTCCAGCGAACGTGCCCGTTGGTCCTCTCCCCGGCCATTCTCCCGCCTATTTGGTATGCAATCCTTTTTGCCCTACAAACGGCGGGGTCTCCGCCGGTTCCGCCGGGGCTTCCCGCTCGGGGGATCCCCTGCGTCGTGCGCCTCGGTCGGGCGCCCGGTTGCGAAGGCGCAAGGAACCGGGGCCCCGGGCTCGCGGAGGGGTCCCCTCGGCTACGCTCGCGACCTTGCGCCCGCTCGCTGCCGGTTCCGCTCGACGCGATTTCTTCCCTTCGGTGGGACACTCCTTTTTCACTCGACGATAAAATCAGGAGTGTCCCCGCCCAGAGGTTCCGTTCACGTTTCCTGCATCATCTTC
>DATEXR010000283.1 GCA_035256765.1 Candidatus Deferrimicrobiaceae bacterium
GCGGCCCCCGGAGGGCCCCCTTCCGCCGAAAGGGGAACCGTTGGCGCGCGACGACTGGAAATACTACGACGATGACGCCTTCGACGAGGAGGAAAAAGAGAAGCCTTCGGCGGAGAAGCAGTGCCCCCGTTGTCTCCACTGGCTCCCCCGGAAAGACACGTTCTGCAGCTGGTGCGGGAAGGTGTTCGAGGACCGGGACGAATTGTAGCTATTCGATCAGCGCGTACCGGGGAAGAACCCCCGGGGGGATCTCCTCCACGAACCGGGACGGCAGCGAGAGCACCGTGCCGGACGCCCTTTCATAGATGTTGACGGGATAGGTGAGCACCAGCGTGTTCTTCGCCCGGGTCGCCGCGACGTAGAGAAGCCTCCGCTCCTCCTCCATCTCCTCCTCGTCTTCCGCAGCCCGCGACAGCGGCAGTTTTCCGTCCAGCACCCAGATGAGGAAAACGACGCTCCATTCCAGTCCCTTGGCGGAGTGGATCGTGGACAGCGTGAGCGTGTCGTCGTCCCCCTCCGGCGCCACGATGTCCCCCACGGAGGCCTGAGGCGGCTCCAGCGTGACCTCCGCGAGGAAGGAGGAGAGCGACCGGTAGCGCGCGCAGAGGGACTCGAGGTGCTCCAGGTCCTTCAGCCGCCGCGGATAGTCGTCGAACTTCGCCTCCAGGAGAGGACGATAATACGCCAGGACCCGGGCCATCATCTCGGAGGGAGGAAGCGGTTTCTCCGCGAGTTCCCGGATGCACCCGGAAAGCCTTCCCGCCGCCTCCGACGACTTCATCAAGGCGAGCATGGAGAGGACGGGGGCGTAAGACGCCTCCTCGTAGGCGCGGCGCGCCATTTCCGCGCTGCGCTTCCGCCCCACCCCGGGCACGAGCATCAGCGCCCGGGAGAAACTCACGGTGTCCCGCGGGTTCTCGATCAGCCGGAGGTGGGCGATCACGTCTTTCACGTGCGCCGTCTCGAGGAATTTGAAGCCGCCGTATTTCCGGTACGGGATGTGCCTCTTGGCGAGCTCGACCTCGAGGTCGAAGGACAGGTAGGCCGCCCGGAAGAGGACGGCGATCTCCCGGAGGGGGACGCCGTGTTCCTCGTGCAGTTCGAGGATCCGGTCGGCGACGAACATGGATTGTGTCCTCTCGTTCGGAGCGGACAATATCGACGGTTTCTGCCCACCCCCCCGGGAGGTGAAAAGGCGCTTGGGGAACTTCTCCGCCGCCTGGGCGATGATCTCGTTGGTGAAATCGAGGATCGGCTGGACGCTCCGGTAGTTCTCCTCCAGGTAGACCACCTTGGCCCCCGGGAAATCCGAAGGGAAATCGAGGATGTTGCGGAACCGCGCCCCCCGGAAGGAGTAGATGCTCTGGGAGTCGTCTCCCACCGTCATCACGTTGTCGTGGGTGTCCGCCAGAAGCCGCAGGATCTCCGCCTGGATCCGGTTGGTGTCCTGGTACTCGTCGACCAGGATGTGGCGGAACGACTCGGAGACCGTCCTGCGGACCCCCGCGTGCTCCGCCAGGAGGGTGGCGAGGTGGACGAGCAGGTCGTCGTAGTCCATCAGGTTCCGCTCCCGTTTTGCGACCCCGTAGAGACGGTGGATCCTCAGGATGTCGTCCAGGCAATACAGGAAGTGCGGCGCGTTCCGCTCCACGGTGGCGGCGACATCCTCCCCCCGGTTGACCGCCCGGCTGTAGAGGTCCGCGAGGGTCTCCTTCCTCGGGAACCGGACGGTCCTGTGCGCGACGTGGATCTCCTGGCGAAGGAGCCCGACGAGTTCCCCGGAGTCGGCGCGGTCGAGAATGGTGAAGTTCTCGCCGAACCCGATCGCGCCCGCATGGCGGCGCAGGACGGTGTTGGCGAAGGAGTGGAACGTGCCGCCGGACACCCTGTCGCACCGGCGGTCGAGGAGGAGGGAGGCGCGACGGAGCATCTCCTCGGCGGCTCTTCGCGTGAAGGTGAGGAGAAGGACGGAGGGTGGCGGCACGCCGGTTTCCACGAGCCTTGCGACCCGGTAGATGAGGGTGCGGGTTTTTCCCGTCCCGGCCCCCGCGATGACGAGCAGGGGGCCGTTCCCGTGGAGGACCGCCTCCCGCTGCCGCGGGTTGAGAACGCCGTCGTAGTCGACCTTCCCCGGCCCCGCCGGGATTTCCCGGAGGGAATACCGCTTCGTCAGGAAGGGCCGGTCGTCACGCGGCATAGCAATACAGGCAGCCGTGGCGGCAGGTGTGGTAGGAGCCGATGTCCCGGGAAGAGGAGCAGAGGCACCCGGGACGGACCGGGGAGGGGGCCGCGGGGATATCGGCGCAGGGGTACAGACTCCGCAGGTAGCCTCCGTCGACGCAGGCTCCCGGGGGGATTCCCCACCCGGCGAGAAGGGGGCTGCAGCACGAAAGCATCGTGAACCCCCGCGCCCGCCCCAGGGCGACGATCCGCTCCGCGGCGTCTTGCAGGGAAGTCGACGGCTCCCAGATTCCGGGAAACCGGCGGGTCGCCCGCAGGCTTTTGCGATAGGGATGGGCAAGGCTTACGGTGCACCGGGCGGACAGTCCGGAAAGGGCCTCCGAGACCCTGTCGAACCGCGCCACCAGCCGGCCGGCCTCCTCCCCCGGAAGAAGCGGGTCGAACCTCCACAGCACGCGCTGCGGGCCGATCGTCGCAGACAGCCTGCGGAAGGCGGAAACGGCCTCCTCGAAAGGGGGAACGTAAGGTTCGATCTCCCGGGGAAGTCCCGTAACGGTGACATGAAACACGGACGGGAACCCCAGGCGCTCGAGGCGCGCGAGAACCGGGAAGAACGGCCGGGGGTCCCGGGTCCAGAAGACGAACGCGGCCACGCGGTCCCTTTCCAGGGAGACGGAGGCGGACTGGCCGGAATACGGGTTCCGGTATTCCGCGATCCCGCGGGACAGGCGCGAGGAGAACCAGTCCGCGTGGAAGGCGGGGATGTCGGTGCGTCGCGATGCGCTGATGATGACGGGCGGGGTCACAAAGGTATTGTATCACTCCGTCCGCCGGCTATCCTCAAAGGACGGGAATCCGGATCCGTCCCGTTCCATACGGGGAAAAAGAAAAAGTTTCGGAGGGTTTTCTTTGCTTGACATGGGATATTCCGACTGCTAAAGTCTGCTCTGTTTCAAATTTTGGGCACTCCTGCTCAGGTTTGACACGCATATTCAAGAAGGAGGTACACGCAATTGGCTCAAGGTACTGTGAAGTGGTTCAACGACGCGAAGGGGTATGGCTTCATCGCCCAGGAAGGCGGACCGGATGTATTCGTTCACTTCAGCGCCATCAAGGCGGAAGGCTTCAAGTCGTTGAAAGAGGGCGAGCGCGTCGAGTTCGAGATCACGGAAGGCCCCAAGGGACCGCAGGCGGCAAACGTAACCAAGGTGATCTAAGGACAGGGCTAGTGCGCCCCGAGGGGAATAACCCCTTGAAAATTAAAACCCCGGCGAGAAATCGCCGGGGTTTTTGATTTGATGGACCCGGGGAACTCGCTTCCGCCCCACGTGTCCACCCTTGCGGAGGCCCGCACGGTCCAGGAGCGCCTCCGTTCCCTGGTGCGCTTCGCCCCCCTGCTCCTCGACCGGATCCGACTGGTGGGCGCCGCCGACGTGACCTTTCTCGGGGAAAAGGACGTAGTGGCGGCGGCCATCGTCGTGTTCGATCGGTTGTCGCGGACCGTGCTCGAGGAGCAGACCGCCGTCCGGCGCGTCCGGTTCCCCTACGTTCCCGGCTACCTGACCTTCCGCGAGGGACCGGCGGTTTTGGCCGCATGGGAAACGCTTTCCCAAAGGCCCGACGTCATGCTCTTCGACGGGCACGGGGCCGCGCACCCC
The DNA here is from genome assembly GCA_035256765.1 of Candidatus Deferrimicrobiaceae bacterium. Taxonomy (NCBI): domain Bacteria; phylum Candidatus Deferrimicrobiota; class Candidatus Deferrimicrobia; order Candidatus Deferrimicrobiales; family Candidatus Deferrimicrobiaceae; species Candidatus Deferrimicrobiaceae bacterium. Next base: position 3,840 of record DATEXR010000283.1, read on the forward strand.
CGGCGTTTCGGCATCGCCTCCCACATGGGGGTCCTGCTCTCCGTGCCCAGCGTCGGCTGCGCCAAGAAGCGGCTCGTGGGGGAGCATGAAGCGCCCGGGCCGCGCAAGGGGGACACGGCCCCCCTCTTCCTGGAGGGGGAGACCGTCGGGGCCGTCGTCCGGACGAGGGCCGCAGTCAGGCCCGTCTTCGTGTCGCCCGGGCATCTGGCGGACGTGGAATCGTCGGTCCAGCTCGTCCTTTCCCTCTGCTCCCGCTACCGGATCCCCGACCCGGCGAGGCGGGCCCATCAGTTGACGCAGGAGATCCGCAAGGCGAGATAAGGCCATGCGGCGCGCGCCGCATCTGCGCCCCGTTACGAGTGCGCCCGGGACCGGCTTCGCGGCCTCGGAGGGGGCTCCGTTCGTGGCTCGCCGTGCGGTGAACCCGCACGGCTGCGCTCCGGCCTCCCGGGGTCCGTTGCCGAAGAGGCCGTGCACCGAGAGGGTCGATGCGCCGCTTCCGGCGAGGCGCCCGCCCGAAGCGTACCCGCTGCGGTACGGTGAGGGAGGGCAACGAAGCCGGAGCGGATGCAGCGGCCCTCGAATGCCGGGATCTGAGGGAATGGACTCCTGGAGGCCGGTCTCACTCCGCCCTCCTCCTTCGGCCTGCTCCGCCCGAGGCGCACCTCGTTGCGAGGGCGCTTCTGACCGTGGCATCCTCCGACCGGGGACCCGAGGCGCAGCGGGGGGGTTCCACGAAGCGGGGGGACATTCCTATATCGAGTTATACGTTGAGGAGTGTCCCGCCGAAAGGGTGCGGATTCCGTCGAGCGGAAGGTTTCGGGAACGGAGTCCGAAAGCCGCGATTATTTCCCCGGGGGGGCGGGCGTCCCCTGCGGCATCGGGGGGATCGCAGGCTGCCCGACCGGCCCGGGCATCGTCTGCACGGGCGCTGCCCCCTTCATGATGCTGGAGGCGGGCCTGCTCCCGGAAAAGTACGCCAGGAAGAGGGACGTGATCATGAAGACGACCGCGGCCGCGGCGGTCAGTTTGCTCAGGAAGCTGGTGGGTCCGCTCGACCCGAAC
>DATEXR010000284.1 GCA_035256765.1 Candidatus Deferrimicrobiaceae bacterium
CCCATCCCCGCCGGGTTCTTCCTCCCGCCGGTTTTCGTTTGACGGAACCGGCGGTTATCCTGTACATATAGAGTTTTCATGCGGGGAGGTGGCAGGGATTGTTCGAGAACCTGTCGGAAAAATTCCAGGGCGTCCTGAAAAAACTTCGCGGCCACGGGCGCATCTCCGAGGGGAACGTCGAGGAGGCGCTGCGCGAGGTCCGGCTGGCGCTTTTGGAGGCCGACGTCAACTACAAGGTCGTCAAGGATTTCACCGCCGCCGTCAGGGAGAAGGCGCTGGGGGCCGAGGTCCTTTCCTCCCTCTCCCCCGACCAGCACTTCATCAAGATCGTCCACGACGAGATGGCGAAGATGATGGGGGGACAGGAACAGGACCTGGACCTGGCGAGGCGCCCGCCGGTCCCCGTGATGCTTGTGGGCCTGCAGGGATCGGGGAAGACGACCTCCTGCGGAAAACTCGCCCTCCACCTCCAGAAGAGAAAACGGCGCCCGTTTCTGGTCCCGGCCGACGTCTACCGCCCCGCGGCCATCGAGCAGCTCAAGGTCCTGGGCAGCCAGATCGGCATCCCCGTCTTCGACAGCCCCCCTTCCGGCGACCCCGTCGAGATCTGCCGGCAGGCGGTCCGGCAGGCCGACCTCTCCGGCTGCGACACCGTCCTTCTGGACACCGCCGGGAGGCTCCACATCGACGAGGAGCTGATGGAGGAGCTGCGCAGGATCAAGGAGGCGGTCGATCCCGGGGAGATCCTTCTGGTGGCCGACGCGATGACCGGCCAGGACGCGGTGAACGTCGCCCGGGCGTTCCACGAGAAGGTGGGGTTGACCGGCGTCATCCTCACCAAGATGGACGGCGACGCCCGCGGCGGAGCGGCGCTTTCCATCCGGGCGGTCACGGGCGCGCCCATCAAGTTCGTCGGCGTCGGCGAGAAGACGGACGCCCTCGAGGCCTTCTTCCCCGACCGGATGGCCTCCCGGATCCTCGGGATGGGGGACATCCTGACCCTCGTGGAGAAGGCGCAGGAGACGGTCGACGAGAAGAAGGCGCAGGAGCTTGCGCGCAAGATCCGCCGGAGCGAGTTCACCCTCGAGGATTTCCGGGACCAGCTGGTAAGCATAAGGAAGATGGGGTCGATCGAGGACCTCCTCGGGATGATCCCGGGGATGGGGGGGAAGATGAAGGAGCTCAAGGCGGCCGCCCCGGACGAGAAGGAGCTTTCGCGGGTCGTGGCGATCATCGACTCGATGACCCGCGCGGAGCGGGAAAATGCGAAGATCATCAACGGCAGCCGCCGCAAAAGGATCGCCCTGGGGAGCGGGACGACCGTCCAGGACGTGAACCGGCTGCTCAAGAACTTCCAGCAGGCGGAAGGGATGCTCAAGCGGTTCTCGAAGGCGGGGGGGAAGAAAGGCGGGAAAAGGCTGCCGATTTTCTAGGCAGGACCGTGATATCGTAAATCGGGAAGACCGATTCGGGAGGTGAGGAGATGGCGGTGAAGATTCGTCTGACGCGCACGGGCAGGAAGAAGCTGCCTTCGTACCGCGTCGTGGTGGCGGATTCCCAGGCGCCCCGGGACGGGCGGTACATCGAGAAGGTCGGGACCTACGACCCGAAGGAGAACCCGCCCCGTTTCCTGATCGACGAGAAGCAGACGCTCAAGTGGCTCCACCGGGGGGCGCAGCCGACGGAGACGGTCCGGAGCCTGCTCCGCAAGGTGGGGATCTGGAAGAAATTCCACGACGAGAAGAAGGAGCGGAAGGCGGTCGCGTAAAGGGCC
>DATEXR010000285.1 GCA_035256765.1 Candidatus Deferrimicrobiaceae bacterium
GGAAACCCCCCTGCCGCCGGCTTTCGTCGGAAGAAACTCGTCAGGGGGAGAAGAGATGATCGGTTCCAGCGTCCGCCTCACCGTTTTTCTGATGGGCTTGATCGTGGCGATGATCGTTCTCCCCGGATGTGGGGGTGGCGGTGGGGGAGGCGTGGGGGGAGGAAGCAGCGAGGTTTTCCCGCCGTCCGGATCGGTTACGGCGCTGGAATGGGACCCCCCGAAGGTTGCCGCTGACAGCACGCCGCTTGATCCGCGGCGCGACCTCGATTATTACGAGTTTTACCTCCGGACGGACCAGAACTTCACGGAGAACGACCAGCCGGTGGCCCAAGTGGCGGCCTTCTACGACGTTCTATCCCCCAACGGGAAGTCGTTTGTACGGGATCTTACGAAGGAGTTTACGTTAGACAATCTTCTCCCGTTCACCGAGCAGGGAAAACGGTATTACGTTTCCATCAGGGCGGTCGGGGTGGACGGGCTCAAGTCGGGATTCATGGTCCCGGTTCCATGGGACCTGAGTTGACACCAGCGGGGTGCACATGAAAGCGAAGAGTTTCTTCTTTGTCGGGATCCTGCTTTTTGCATTCGGTCCGACACGCGCCGCACTTGGGGGAACCCACCAGTTGGCCTGGAGCGCCGTCACCACGTATACGGACGGCTCGCTGATCGAGGCGGGGCAGACCGTGAGTTACAAGGCGTACTGGACTCAAGATCCATGGCTTGCCGCGGAGACGCTGCGTCCCCTGGTTTCCTCGACCACGGCGACCTCCGCCACCTTTGACCCGGCGGCCGAGGGGATGACCGGTTACCAGGCGGTATATTTCACGGTCAAGACCGTGGTAGGGACGGGAACGGAATCGACCTTTTCCGCTGCACTGCCATGGAACCCCCCAGCCGCCATTCCCGGGGCGCCGTCGGCTCCCGCAGACCTTGGGATAACCAGGGTCGCAACGTCTACGCCGTCGGGGACGTGGCAGCTTTTCTGGGGTCCCGTAACGACGTATGCAAACGGGAGCCCGATCCAGGGGAAGACTGTGCGGTACGCAATATTCTGGACGGCCGACGCAGGACTTTCCACCGCATCGCTTACGCCGCTTGCCTCTTCCACAACGGAAACGTCCTTGACGTTCGATCCGGCGGCATCGGGGATGACCGGAGGTCAACGGGTGTATTTTGCGGCCAAGGCCGTGGTCGACACGGGGGAGGAGTCCGCGCTTTCCGCCGCACTGTCGTGGAGCGTGTCGAACAAGGGGCC
>DATEXR010000286.1 GCA_035256765.1 Candidatus Deferrimicrobiaceae bacterium
CGTTGCTTCGTTGGTTTCCTTGCTTCGCAGGTCGTCCTGGTACTTGTTGCGGATATACCGATCCATCCCCGTGTTGGCGAACACGGCGGCCCCGGCAACACCGATTCCGAGCTTTGTCAGGTTCGCCCGATCCAGGTAAAAATTCCCGAAGTCCGTTTTTACGGCTTCGATGCTCCGTGAAATCGCCCCGTTATCCTCCGCGACACATCGATGACCGAGGGGGAGAAGCCACACGGCCAATACAAGACCGGTTCGGAGAAAGATGGCTTTCGCCATTATTCCCTTCGCTTTCCGCAGCATCCGGCTTTAGCGGCCCTCGATTACGGCAGGCCGCCACTCGACGGCGCCGAACCGGGAGTCGCCGAGGAAGTTGTAGGCGATGCTCCAGGTTCCAACCGTCTGGTGACTATTGGGGACAATGGAAGAGGACGCATCCCGGTTCGACATGACGTACTGGATCCCGAGCGCGTGGCGTTTGTAAACGCTCACGGTGAACGACGCGTTCCCGCGGAAGATGCGCTCCGATCCATCCTGCTGGGTGGCACCGAAGCCGCTGATAGAGTACTCGCGTCCCGTCACGTCGAACATGGCCTTGTCGCCGAAGATCAGGCGGGCCGCGAGAAGCCCCTGCACTGCCCCGCCGTAGTGGTAGTCGCGGTCCTCGCTGGCGCGGACGGTACCGCCCGCGCCGTATCCGATTCCGCCGAGCGCCGAGCCTTGAAGTGCGATCGCACGCGAGAGCCACCACTGGCCGCTGGTGCCGAGGGAAAGGGCCGTGCTGGAGACGCGGAAGACCTGCGGCGAAATGTAGTCGAAGCTCCCGTAAAGGCCCCACACCCCGCGATAGTTGTCGCCTGCCTCGTATTTCTTTCCGAAGAGGAGGCCGCGGGTCATGATGTTTTCGAAGGCGCTCCTGCCGGAGACGGCGGTGAATTGGAAGTGGAAGTAGTCGAAAGGGCGATCATAGGTGTAACCGTTTTTCCCGGGGAGCCCGTAGGAGAGGGAGTAGTCTCCGGTCACCTCGGTCCGGTCGACAGGGACATTGCTGATGCCGGCCACGTGGTCGGTCATGCTCGTGCCGAGCCGCAGGCGCGTGAAGGTGGCCGGGTTGTGGCTCGGGAACACCCCTTTGAACCGGTCGCCGAAAGCGAGGCGGTTGAAGCCGGTTGGGGGCGAGAGCACCGCCGCGCCCAGCTCGCGCCAGAATCCGGGGTTATCGCCGCCGTCTTCGAGCACCAGGCTCGCCAGCCGGAAGAGCGGCTCCCCCAGGAAACTCCCGCCGATGCCGCTCGCGACCTGGTCATTGATGGAGGGGGTCGTGGTCTCCCCGGCCACCTCCCAGACAAAGCTGCCCAGGAAGGTATAGGCGGACGATTCCCAGAAGCCGATGCCGGCCGATCGCGCGAATCCCTGATAGACGGCTCCCTGATAGGGATGCTGGATCTGGTTGATCTGGAAGTTATCGCCGTCGAATCCCCAGGGGCCTTTGGTGAGGTGCCTCCAGA
>DATEXR010000287.1 GCA_035256765.1 Candidatus Deferrimicrobiaceae bacterium
GCCGCAGGCGCCGGTCGCCAACAGGGCTGCCTTTTCTGCTGCGACAAGCGATCCCCGGGCTGCGTCGGGCGTGCTCGTCGCTCGCTTGTGCGGCGTACTTACCGTACGCCTCCGCGCTCGCTCCTGCGCTTGCCCGCCTCGCCTCGGGTCTCCCTTGTCTCGCGACGAAACCCTTCCGGGGACCGGCCCCCTGCAGCGGCGCTCGAATGCCAAGGTATTTGCGAGACGGTGCACTAGCGATACGACTGCGAGCACGCCTGGGAGATTCCTCGGGAGGAGGATAAAAACATGGGCAAGAAGATCGTCATCATCGGTGGAGTCAGCATCGGGCCGAAGGCGGCGGCACGGGCCCGCCGCAGGGATCCCGACGCGGACATCACGATCCTCGAAAAGGGGGAATACCTCTCGTACGCGGGGTGCGGCGCCCCTTATTTCATCGCCGGGAAGATCGTCGACTACGAAGAACTCATGATGACTCCCGCCGGGGTTGTCATGGATACGGACTTCTTCAAGAACGTCAAGGCAGTCCACGTGCACAACAAGACGATGGCCGAAGGCATCGACCCCCGGGGGAAGGTCGTCCAGGCGGTGAATGTGGACACCGGGGAGCGTCTCGAATTCCCCTACGACCAGCTTGTCATCGCCACCGGATCCATGCCGGTCCGTCCCTCCCTGCCCGGGATCGATCTCCAAGGCGTGTACGTGCTCAGCAACCTGGAGGAAGCCATCGCGATCCGCAAGGAGATGGAAGCAGGCAGGCGGCGAGTCGTCATCGTCGGTGCGGGATTTATCGGGATGGAGATGGCCGAGGCTTTCGCCGCCCGGGGAGCCGAGATCACGATGGTGGAGTGGAAGGACCAGGTTCTGCCCGCCCTCCTCGACAGGGAGATGGCGATCCTCGTGGAAAAGCATCTTGCGGCAAAGAAGGTGACCGTCAAGACCGGTGTTGCCGTCCAGGGACTGTCCGGCGACGACCAGGGTCGGGTCACCCGGGTGGAAACCAACCACGGCGACATCCCGGCCGACCTTGTCCTCATCGCGGTAGGAGTCAAGCCGAACGTGACGCTGGCCGCGGCGGCGCGGCTTGCCATTGGACTCCGGGGAGGGATCGTCGTCGACGAGTACCTGCGGACCTCGGACCCGGACATCTTCGCCGGCGGCGACTGCGTGGAAAACCGTCACCTCCTCACCGGTGAGCCGGTCTACGCCCCGAGGGGATCCACTTCGAACAAGCACGGCCGCGTGATCGGCGACAACCTGACCGGAGGCACCACGCGATACCCCGGCATCCTCGGTTCGACCATCCTCAAGATCTTCGACTACAATGTGGGTGCGACAGGGCTCAGCGAACGCGCCGCAAGGGAGCGCGGCTACGACGTGGCCACTTCGCTGACCCCCGGGCCGGACCAGGCCCACTACTACCCCGGGGCGAAGCTCCTCGTGCTCAAGGGGGTGGCGGACAGGAAGACCGGTACGCTGCTGGGACTGCAGGCGGTCGGCCCCGGCGAAGCGTCCAAGCGGATCGACACTGCGGCCCTCGCCATCACGCAGCGGATGCCCCTTGGCGAGATCGCGTCAGCGGATTTCTGCTACGCTCCCCCCTACTCCGGGGCAATGGACAATCTGGTCCACCTCGCCACCACCCT
>DATEXR010000288.1 GCA_035256765.1 Candidatus Deferrimicrobiaceae bacterium
GAGAGAAACTCGAAATCGTCCGGGCCGGACCGGGCCCGGATCCAGTCGGCCGCGCCCCGGCAGACGGGGCACTCCCCGTCGTAGATGAGGACGACAGGGGGGACACTCCCAGGGGGGACATTCCCAGAGGGGACACCCCCAGAGGGGACATTCCTGGCTTTTATCTTTTCTCGTCTCAGGAGTGTCCCCTCCCAGCCCGTTTCAAGAGTGTCCCCTCCCAGCTCCCTTATTCGGAGGGAACTCCTTTGCATATACCGACAGAACACCTCATCACGGTACGTCGTCATAAGGAATGGCCATTTTCACGGCCTGATATAAGGTACGGTTTCCCCCCGTCCGGTCCCTGCGGTTGATGGTTGATCGCTCTGCGCCGGGACAACGTACCCCGCTTCAGCTTCTCCCGGCGCGCCGGAATCGACTCCCTCCGTCCGTAGTACACATCATCCGGCGTCCCATTGCCAAGCGCTTCGTGATACGGAACCTGGTCCATCCCCGTGGCTTCGCACGCCAAGTCCACGGCCTCGCTGAACGCGTCCGCACCCGGCCGCAAAGAGAGCTATTGCCTGCGGTAATGCAAGGAGGGAGGAGGCATACCTCTATTGCATACGGGCACACCCCGGGCGTGATCCTGTTGTCCCGGATCAAAATTTGCATATTAATAATGATTTAAATCTCTTATTCCGATTATGCGTCTTTATTCGTAGAGTTAGATAACCGATAGATTTTCCTCAGGGAATAGCCATGCCCATTTTAGGAATAGGTTTTCCTTCTTCATCCCCTGGCGTGGGATACGCTATAAACCAAGCGAACGCAGGCAGACAAGTTCCAAGGAGGTGAATCATGCACAAGCGGATGTTTCGGCTGGCGGGTGTTCTGACGGGATCTTTTTTCACCCTTTTCGTTCTTTTCCTTGCGGGATGCGGCGGATCCGGCGGCGGGTCGCTGAGCGTCAGCGGTTCCGGCGGATCGGCCGCTCCGTCAAGTGCGGTGGATATCTCCCTCTCAACGGCGGACGCCGCCGACGTCACGACGTTCGAGACATCCTCGACGGCCACGCCCTTATCGGGAGACTTACTGAGGCCTTCCCATGCCCGGAATTTCTTCAATCACGTTTGGGTCAAGGTCGAGAAGATCGGGTTGATCCCCGTCGAGAGGATACCGAGGGACCAGTGGAACAGGCCGGACAGCGACGGGGAATGCGAGGACGAGGACCGCGACGAAGACCGTTACGACGACGACGGGAAAGGCTACGGGGAAAGTCATCCGGTTCAGGGAGGCCGCGGAATCTTCATTATTACTCTGAACTCCCCGGTCATGATCGACCTTCTGAACCCGCCCGACGGTTACCAGGTTGCAAAATTCATCAATAAGGTCTCCGAAGTGCCCGCGGGCACCTACGGCAAGATCCGTGTCTATTACAGCGAAGTGAAAACCGAGTATACCAACGGGGATTATCTCCTGTTCCACGCGACGGCGAATTATCACTTCGACGTCCATTTCGTGGGGAAAAACCTTGTGATCCCGGTGACGACCGACCCGGAGGACCCGGCGGGCGCCGTCCGGTTGTACAGGCTGGAGATCAAGGTGGTCGGGCTAAAGATCCATCCGGCGGGCCGTAGCGGCAAGTGGTTGCTGCGTCCCCAGGTGTTCGCCCGGGTGAAGGGAGCCCTCCTCTACAGTGTGACCGGGCAGGCCGCGAACGTCGCCCCCGGGACGTTCGACATCGTCGCCGGCAGTGGAACCTTCCCGGCCCGGTACGGCGCGACGACGCTTTGGTCCTTCAGCGACAACGTGTTCTCCGGAGGAAGGCAGGTGGACGTTACCGCCGACCGGGGAACCTTTGCCTTGAGAAACGGCGCCTTTGTCGAAGCGATCGGGAAATTTGTCAAAAAGCCGAGTCTTTACCTGGATGCGAGCGTTCCCGAAGGCGAGGTTTCCGTCATGTTCCCGGTCAAGGTGGCCGACAAGAAGGTCTACCTGGGATGGAACCATCCCGTTGACAACACGTTTACCCTGAGGTTTGCGGGGGACAACGTGGTGGTCCCGAAGCCGGACCGCAACACCGCGATCTATGACAACGCCGTGCAGCCGTACAACCTTCTCACCGAGGGCGCGATCGTGGACAACGCCGTTGTGACGGTGAGAGGATACGCGCGGACGGCCACCGATGGGCTGCCGGGCGGCGTGGACGCGTTCTGGATCTCCGTCGGGCCCTGAGGCGCGCGGGAAGGCCGGCGACCGACGGCCGGCGGGATAGGAAAACGCCCCCGGGGGGGTTCCCCGGGGGCGTTTCGTTGGGAGTGGACTTGCCCTTCGTGAAGAACAACAGGTTGGTCTGGACGCCGGCCCCCGCAGCCGTGAATACCCCACCGGGTAGACTTGCAATGCACCGGAAATCACAATCATCCAGGCATTCCCCCCGCAGACAACCTTGCCCGCTCCTAGTGCACCGTCTTGTAAATAGCTTGATGCACCGAGAGCGTCGATGCGCCGCGCCAGCAAGGCGCGCGACTGAGGCATACCGTTGAGTATGGTGAAGAAGCGCAACGAAGCGGGAGCGGATGCAGCGGCGCTCGAATGCCAAGGGATTTGCGAGACGGTGCACTAGGTTTTCAGCGACTCGTTCAATCCTGTAAGAAGCGCCTCGAGGTCGATCTTGTGGACCTTCGCCCCGTGTTCGAGATCCTCGAACTGGGAAAGCTGGCAGCCCGCGCAGTCGATCCCGAACCTCTCGAACACGGCGACCGTCCGGGGATATTTCCGGAGGACGTCTTCGATCTTCATCTCCTTGCGGATCATGGCGGCCCTCCCCGAGAGGATGCCCCGATTGTATCACGGGGACCGGTCAGGCGAGGTCGAGGAATCGGAGGGGGGGAGCAGCCGGGATCCGGCCGATTTTCGCGGCGAGAAGGAAGAACCGTTCGAGCCCCTCGATCTCCCCCGCGAGGTCGTAGGAGAGATTTTGCCAGTACTCCGACAGGAAATCGCGGGGGACCCACTCCGGGGCCGGGATGCCGCTTTCCCTCCGCCCGATCTCCTCGCGGGCGATCTTCTTCGCCGAGAGCAGCGTTCGGGCGAACCGCTGTACGGGCGTCCTTTGTTCCCGGAGAGAGTCTCGGGAGACGATCCAGAGGGCGAAGACGAACGGCATCCCCGTCTCCCGGTTCCACCACTCCCCGAGGTCCGTGACGTGGTCCGCGACTCCGGCCAGACTCGCCCGGATCGCCTCGTCTCCGATAGCGAGGTACGCCGGGTGGCTGCGGAGCGCATCCGCGGGGGGCAGGGAGGTGCGGACCAGCCGATTCCGCTTGCCGAGGAACTCCCGCAAGAGGATTTCGAGGAGGATGACGGAGGTGTCCGAACTGCGCGTGACGGCGATCGCCTCCCCGGGGAGATCGGCCGCCCGGCGGTGGGAAAACAGGAGAACGCTCATCACCTTCGACCGGGAGGAGATCGAGACGTCGGGGACCAGAAGGTACCGTTCCGGGTGTTTCCCGTACTCGATCGAGGAGGACGGGGAGATGTCCAGTTTTCCCGTGCGCAGCATCCGGTTGAGTTCGGACGGATGCCCCGAAACGAACCGGACGTATTCCAGCGGAAAACCGGTCTCGAGGGCAAGGTAGATCGGAAGGAGATTCAGGAAGGGGATTCTCCCCACGCGCAGCATCGTTTCCTCCGTCATTCGTACCGCAATGCCTCGATGGGGTGAAGCGCGGCGGCTTTCCGCGCCGGATACACCCCGAAGAAGATCCCGACGAAAACCGAAAACGTGAACGCCAGGACGATCGCCCAGGACGGCACCTCCACGGGGAGCTTCGGGACCAGCAGCCGGATTCCGTACGCCCCGAGCACCCCGACGAGCATCCCCCCGATTCCCCCCGAGGAGGAGAGGGCGGTCGACTCCAGCAGAAACTGCACGAGGATGTCCCGGTCCCGTGCGCCGACGGCCTTGCGGATGCCGATCTCGTTCGTCCTTTCCTTCACGGTCACGAGCATGATGTTCATGATCCCGATTCCGCCGACCAGAAGCGATATGGTGGCGATTCCCCCCAGGACGTACGTCATCGTGTCGAGGATGGTGTAGAGGGAAGAGAGCATCGCGGCCTGGTTGGTGATCGTGAAGTCCTCGTGGCGGTTGTGGTTCTTGAAGAGGATCGACCGGGCAAGCTCCTTCGCGCTGTCGATGTCGTTCTTGTTCCGGACGGAAAGGATGATTTCCAGCAGCGCGTCGGTGTCGAAGATGTCCTGGGCGGACCGCACGGGGACGAACACGATGTCGTCCAGGTCGATCCCGAGGCTTACGCCCTTGCTCTGCATGATCCCCACCACCCGGAACCTGCCGCCCGACACCTTGACCATCTGTCCGAGGGCATTGGCGTTCCCGAAGAGCTCCCGCTTGACGGTCCTGCCCAGGACGCAGACGCGGCGCTTCGCTTCCACATCGGACTCGCTGACGAAGCTGCCGATCTCCACATGCAGGTTGCGCACGTGGGAGAAGGAGGGAGTCACCCCCAGGACCGGGACGTTGCGGGAGCGGGACCCGGACCGCACCTCGGCGGTGCCGAAGACCACCGGGGCCACCCCGCCGAAGAGGTACCCTTTCTTCTCCAGGACGTACGAGTCGGAGAGCGTCAGCTTGTGCTTGGCGGCGCCGATGACGGGCGGTCCCCCCTTGGTCTCGATCTTCCCGGGCGTCACGATCAGGATGTTGCTGCCTAAGCCCGCGAACTGTTCCTCGACGTACTTCTTCGTTCCTTCCCCGAGGGAGACGAGGAGAATCACCGCGGCCACCCCGATGATGACGCCCAGCATGGTCAGGGCGGACCGAAGCCGGTTGGCCCGGAGCGACTCGAGGGCCACCCTTGCGTATTCGAAGAAGTTCATCCCCGAAGCTCCCGGAATTCCTCCCTCGCCACGAGGCGTCCGTCGATGATGTAGACGACCCTTTTGGCCCTGCGGGCGATCGCCGGGTCGTGCGTCACGACCACGATCGTCGTCCCCTCCCCGTTCAGCCGGGCGAGGATCTCCATGAGCTCTTCGCCGGATTTCGAGTCGAGATTGCCGGTCGGTTCGTCGGCCAGCAGGAGGGAGGGGCGGTTGACCAGGGCCCGCGCGATGGCGACCTTCTGCTTCTGCCCCCCCGACAGCTGATTCGACAGATGGTTCCTCCGGTCTTCCAGCCCCACCGCCCGGAGGGCCGAAAGGGCCCTTTGCGCGCGCTCTTCCCTCCCCACGCCCGCGTAGAGGAGGGGGAGTTCCACGTTTCGGAGGGCGGTGTACCGGGGAAGCAGATGGAAAACCTGGAAGACGAAACCGATCTCCCGGTTCCGGAGCCGGGCGAGCTCCTCCGGGGAGAGCCGGGAAACCGGCATCCCCTTGATCTCGTAGGTCCCGGACGAGGGAATGTCCAGGCAGCCGAGGATGTTCATCAGGGTGGACTTCCCGGAGCCCGACGGCCCCATCACCGCGAGGAAGTCTCCGGACTGGATATCCAGATTCACATCCGCCAGGCCGGTCACCTCCTGCCCGTCGGGTTGGTAGATCTTGGTCACCCCCCGCAGGCGAAGGAGGGGCTCAGTGGCGGGTGCGGATTCCAACGCGGCTCCCCGGCCCCAGGTCCTTGATTTCCAGGGAAGTGACGATGTCGTCCCCGGGGGAAACGCCGGAGAGAACCTCGGTCCTGTCCCAGTTCGAGATCCCCGTGGCGATGTCGCTCCGGACGATTTTCCCCTCCCTGACGATGTAGACGAACTTTTTCCCCTCGCGCTCCATGACCGCCGAGGAGGGGACCTGGAGGGCATCCTCCTTTCGCCCCGTCAGGACCTCCACGTCCACGGACATCCCCAGCCGCAGCGGCCGGGGGGGGGACGCCGGCTGGATCTCGATCGTATTGGCGCGCGAGACTTCCTTGGAGACCTCGATGATCGGCTTCACCTCGGAGACGACACCGGCGAACGTCTCCCCCAGATAGGCGTCGGGGGAGAGGCGGACTTTTTGTCCTTCCCGCACCTTGGCCGACTCCGATTCGTCGATGGGCGCCTCGATGGTGATGTCCCGGGTGTCCGCCACGACGAAAAGGGGAGCGCCCGGCTGCTTCGTCTCCCCCACTTCGAGGATCTTTTTCGTCACGATGCCGGAGAAAGGAGCCGCGATCCGGAATTTCGCCGTTCGCTCGGCCAGCCCCGCCGAGGAGGCGCGCGTTGCGGTGACCCTCGCACGGAGGGATTCGATCTCCCGGTCGATCGCGCGGAGGGTCACCTCCCCGATGGCCGCAATCCTCGCGTCCTCCCGCGCGTTGGCGAGGCGGGTGTCCGCCTGCTCCATTTCGGCCTTCGACAGGAACCCGCCCCGGAAAAGCTCCCGGGCGCGCTCGTGATCCTGCTCCGCCTTGCGAAGGTTGCTCGCGGCGCGCGCCACGTCGGAGCGAGCTTTCCGTTCGGCCTCCTCGCGCCGGGCGGCCGCCTGCGCCAGGAGTTCCTCCGCCTGGGTCACCTCCGCCAGCGCCGCTTCGGCCTGACGGCCCAGCTCGGGATCGGACAGGCGCGCGAGCAACTCGCCCTTGCGCACGGAATCCCCTTCCGCCACGAGCACCTCCACGACCCTTCCGCTCACCTCCGCGGATATCGTCGCATCGCGCCGGGACTTCACCGTTCCGGCGGAGACGGCCGTTACGATCTCCTCGATCGGCTCCTTCCTTGCCCCGAAAACGTCGACGGGGGTCTCGGACCGGGAATGGAGGAAGTACGCGGCGGCTGCCGCCGCGATCAGGGCGGCGGCCACGCCATATTTCCCCCAGCGCGTCATCGGACGGAGATCCTTTCCTGTTCGAGAATCGTCCCGACGGAGCGCCACAGCCGGGTCTGGGCAATGTAGGCGTCCTTCTTCGCCGTGAGTTGCGCGAGGAGGGCGTCGGCGTAGTCCTGCTGGAACTCGAGGACCTGCGTCGTCGTCGAGGCCCCGAGGGCGAACTTTCTTTCCTCCGCCTCGAGTTTCCCCCGGGATGCCGCGACGGAGGCGGCGGCCGCGTCGACGCGGGCGAGCGATGAGGCAAGATCCCGGCGCGCTTTCCGGACCTCCGCGCGGATGTTCGCGTGGAAGTTCTCCTCCCGCAGGCGATGCCGGGCAAGAGCGTTGCGGGCGCGGGCCCACTCGGCCCGCTCCCGCTGGAATTTCCATGGGATCTCGGTCGAAAGGCCGACGAACCAGTTGGTGTACTTCCCCGAGACCAGTTCCTCGAGACTGTCGCCGTAGTTCCCTTCGAACGCCGCTCCGCCGCCGGGGAAGAACGGATTGGGGTTCGGGGACCCCGCGAGCCCGGAAAGGCCCGCCGAAGCGGTGAGCGAAAGATCGGGCATCGTCCCGTTCCGGGCGACCATCTCCTGGATCTCCGCCTGGTGCGTCCTCGCGGAGAGGGCGGAAACCTCGGGCCGGCGCTTAAGCGCCTCCGGATAACTGTCGTCTACCCCGGGGGGATCCGGGATCTCCGCGGGGGGGACCGGGACCAAACGTTCCTCCCAATCCCGGTCGGCCCGCACCCCGAGGACGCTCTTCAGGTCGTCCTCCGCGTTCCGCGCCGCCGCCTCGGTCCGGAGCAGCTCTTCCTTCCGGGAAGCCACTGCGGCTTCCGCGGGCAGTCGGTCCATCGGGGCGGCGAATCCGGCGTCGATCCTCGCGGTGGCCTGGTCGAACAGGTGTTCGGCGAGAGAGAGCGCGGTCCTTCTCACCTCGACCTGCCGGGAGGCGGCGAGAAACGCGAGGAACGTAATCCTCGCCGAGGCGACGGTGTCCATCGCCTTCGCCAGCCAGTCCCCGGTGGACGCTTCCGCCTCGGCCCGGGCGATCGTAAGCGGCGCCTCGGTGACCCTTCTCCCGGATCGTTTCAGGAGCGGGTGGCGCGCCGAGAGGGTCAGGGACGTCGTGTACTCGGGGCTGAGCAGGGATAAGGCGGTGGCGGATTCCTGCCGCTGGTTCTCGAAGGAAAGGGAAATCGTGGTCCCGGACCGCAGCAACTCCGAGACTCCCGCGTCGAATTTCCACGTGCGCTGGTCGATGGAAAGGGTCCCGGCAAGCGTGGAGCCGCTCGGGATGACGGATCGGGACAGGGAGATCTCCCCGGAGAACCTCGGCAGGAACGCCGCTTTCTCCCGGGGGACGGCAAGAAAGGCCGACTCCCGCTCGGACCGGGAAACGGCGACGTCGATGTTGCCGCGCAGCGCCGCCTCGACGCACTCTCTCATCGTGATCTCCCTTGCGGAAGGGGCGCCTCCCGGGTCGGAGAGCGCGGGCAACGCGGACACGAAAAGGAGGAAGACGGGGAAAAAAAGGGGAATTTTCATCGCTGTCCTTTTCGGAATTTTCCCGCCGATAGTGTACCACGTCGTTCCGGGGAAGGGATGGCCCGGGAGTCCCTCCGGCCGGGGGTATCCCTTGACGAAGGGTCGTGAAATTCCAATAATGAGGGGCAGATCGCACAGGAGGGTGCCCGATGGACTGGACGCCGCTGGGGAAGTTCGTGCCCGGGAACGTCGCC
>DATEXR010000289.1 GCA_035256765.1 Candidatus Deferrimicrobiaceae bacterium
CGGGGAAATTCAACGACCGCGGGAAAAACGAGGGGGGGCGCCCCTCGACGCCGGTGAGCCCCGCGGGCCGGACCTTCGGGATGTCGTCGGACAGCCGGTGGGGCGAAGGGCCCTGGAGATCGCGGCCGCCGGGGGCCATGCCCTCCTTTTCTCGGGCCCTCCCGGGTGCGGCAAGACGATGCTCGCGGAGCGGATGCCGGGAATCCTGCCCGACTTCGAGGAGAACGAGGCGCTCGAAACGGCGAAGATCTACAGCGCCGCCGGCGAACCCCCCTGGCCGCGGCTCGTCACGCGGCGGCCTTTCCGCACGGCCCATCACTCCGTGACCCCCGCCGGGCTGGTGGGCGGCGGAAATCCGCCCCGCCCGGGCGAGATCACCTTCGCCCACGGCGGCGTGCTTTTCCTCGACGAGTTTTCCGAGTTCCGGCGGCAGGCGCGGGAAGCGCTCCGGCAGCCGATCGAATCCGGGGAAATCCGGATCGTCCGGGCGGGCCACCTCTACCGGTTCCCCTGCCGGTTCCTGCTCCTCGCGGCGACGAACCTGTGCCCCTGCGGAAGCGCCGGGCACCCGAAACGGATCTGTCAATGCTCCCCGCCCGTCCTTGCCCGTTTCGCGCAGAAATTCTCGGGCCCTCTCCTGGACCGGTTCGACCTCTCGGTCACCGTCGCCCCCGTGCCCGTCGACGACTGGTCCGCTGCATCCGGCGGAGAGGAGTCGGCCGCCGTTCGACGCCGCGTCACGGCTGCCCGCCTCACTCAGTCCCGCCGCTTCGCCGGCCGCCCCTTCCGGACGAACGGGACGGCGTCCGTCTCCTATTCCGAATTGACCTCTTCCTTCTCCCCCGAGGCGCGCGCGTTCCTCGTCCGTGCCGCCGACCGGATGGCCCTTTCCGGAAGGGGGATCGGGAAGGCGGCCCGGGTGGCAAGGACGATCGCCGACCTGGCGGGGGAGCGGAATGTGTCCCTGCCGCACGTCGCGGAGGCGCTCCAGTACCGGCTCCCCGAGTTCGTCCTGCGCGGCCGGGAGGGGCGTCCTCCCGACGCGGCTTCGCCCCCTGGGCCGTGACGGCCCGCGAGGGGCGCCCTCCCTTTGCCTGCGGGAAAGCCCTAACTGGTGCAGTGTCTCGTAAATGGTTTGACGCACCGATCGGTCGCCGGGATAGCCCGGGACAGGCGGCCATCCCGCGCACGGGGCGCAGCGGGGGGTTCCTCGGAGCGGCCTGTGGAGCGAGGGAGCAATTGCGTCGAGCGGAACCGGCAGCGAGCGGGCGAAGGTCGCGAGCGTAGCGAAGAGGAAGCCCCCCGCGAGCCCGTGCGCGGAGACGGACTCGATCGTCAATGGATTTACGTGACGCTACACTAGAGCCGGTCCGCGATGTCCCAGAAGATCTTTTCGACGTAGTTGCGGAAACCGTGGATGAAGGCGCACCGCCGGTTGAACCGGGCCAGCGACCCGCAAAAATACAGGCCGGGGAGGGTGGACTCCCCCGTGGGGGAGATCTCCGGGTAACCGTCTTCCCCGATCCGGACGGCGCCGCCATCGATCGGCATCCACGCGGGGCGATACCCCGTGGCGCAGATGATCCAGTCGAACTCCCTCTCCTCCCCTCCCCGGAACCGGACACGGCCGCCCGAAACCCGGAGGGGGGGGTCCTCCTCCCGGAGGCCGATGATTCCGAACCGGATGCATTCCTTGAGGGTGCTTTCCGACGACCCCCGGATGTGCTCCAGGTCTCCCGTCTCGCTGAAGTAGCGCATCGGCCCCCGCGTGCAGAGCGTGACCCCGGCGGTCCCGGCCAGTTCGATCGCGATTTCCGCGGCGGAGTTCCCGCCGCCGATGACGAGGACCCGCTTCCCCGAATACGCCATGCAATGGATGAAGTCGCAGGCGTGGATGACGACCGGGTTGGGCGCGATCCCCGGGATGTCGGGGTACGCCGGCTCGGACGAGGAACCCGTCGCGAGGACCAGGAAACGGCACGACTTCTTTCCGGCCGGCGTCTCGACGGAGAACCCTCCCGGGATGACGGCGGCGCGGGACACGGGGGTGTTCTCGACGACCCGGAGCTGATTCTCCCGGGCGAAGGCATCCACGTAGCAGAGGAAATCCTCCCGGCGGGGAAACGGCTTCCGGATGCCGGGAAGCGCCCAGAGGGGGTGCCGGAGCGTCAGCGAGGTCCAGTCGGTGCCCGGGACCGCGGGGGACAGAAGAATCATCCCCTCCCGCATCATGCGCCAGGACTGGGCGATCTTGCCCCGCTCCAGGACCTCGTAGTCGATCCCGTGCTCCCCGAGGAAATGCGCCAGGAGAAGCCCTGCCGGCCCACCCCCGACGATAATGACGCTTTTCATGGGTACCCCTCCCCGCCGAACCGGCCAATTCCAGAATATATCACCGGAATGAGGCGATTTCCGGGTGATTTCCGGGTTGACAGCGAATCCGGATTTCCCTATATTATATATTTGTTAATGTCGCAGGCGGAGGTCGCACTGATGTATGCCGTGGTACGAACCGGGGGGAAGCAGCTTCGCGTCTCGCCCGGGGATGTGGTCCGGGTGGAAAAGCTCCCCCTGCAGTCCGGAGAAACCGTGGAACTCTCGGAGGTTCTGCTCGTTTCCACCGGCGAGAAAACGACGGTGGGAACCCCCACGGTCCCCGACGCGAAGGTCATCTGCCTCTCCTTGGGCGACGGGAAGGGGAAGAAGATCGTCGTCTACAAGTACAAGAAGCGCAAGGGGTACGCGCGGAAGCGGGGACACCGCCAGGCGTTCACCCGGCTATCGATCCAGGAAATCCGGGTGGGGTAACCCCCCGGGGGGAAGGTCCGGATATGGCACACAAAAAGGGAGTCGGCAGTTCCCGGAACGGGCGGGACAGCCAGAGCAAGCGCCTCGGCGTCAAGGCGTACGGCGGGGAGACCGTGAACGCCGGATCGATCATCCTACGCCAGCGGGGCACGGCCGTGCACCCGGGGAGAAACGTCGGCGTGGGGCGGGACCACACCCTGTTCGCCCTGATCAACGGAATCGTCCAGTTCGAGCGGTTCGGGAAGGACCGCAAGAAGGTGTCCGTCCTCTCCGTTTCGTAACGCTCCCCTTCTCCATGCAATTCATCGACGAGGCCACCATCACCGTCCGTTCCGGGGACGGAGGGAGGGGATGCGTGAGCTTCCGGAGGGAGAAATACGTCCCCCGGGGAGGCCCGGACGGCGGGAACGGGGGCAACGGGGGCAGCGTCATCCTCGAGGTGAGCCCGAATCTCTTCACCCTGCTCGATTTCCGGTACCGGCGGGTCTTCAAGGCGAAGCGCGGACAGCACGGGATGGGCAAGAACATGCACGGGAAAAACGGACCCGACCTCGTGATCCCGGTCCCGCCGGGGACCATGGTGCTGGACGCTGATCGGGGGGAGCTGCTGGCCGACCTGACGAAGGAAGGGGACACGCTCCGGGCGGCGAAGGGGGGGCGCGGGGGCCGCGGGAACACCTCCTTCGCCACGTCGACGAACCAGGCCCCGGACACGGCGCAGCCGGGGATTCCGGGGGTGGCGAGAACCCTCCGACTTACGCTCAAGCTCATCGCCCAGATCGGGCTGGTCGGCCTCCCCAACGCGGGGAAGTCCACCCTTCTCTCCCGGATTTCCCGGGCGAGGCCCAAGATCGCGGACTACCCGTTCACCACCCTTTCCCCCGTCCTGGGCGTGGTCTCCCACAACGAGGAGGAGTTCGTCGTGGCGGACCTCCCGGGTCTCATCGAGGGCGCCCACCGGGGGGCGGGACTGGGGCTTCGGTTCCTGAAACACGCGGAGCGCACCGAGGGGCTGGTCCACGTCCTGGACGCAGCGCGGCCGGCGGAAGAGATCGCGTACGCATACCGGGTCGTCCGCCAGGAGATGGAGAAGTTCCACCCCGCCCTCCTCGCCCGCCCGACGATTCTGGCGTTCAACAAGATGGACATCCCGGGCGCGAGGGAGGCCGCGGAGCATGCCCGCGCGGAGTTGAATTTCCCGGAGAGGGATGCCTATTATATTTCCGCGGTCACCGGGGAGGGGATTCCGTCGTTCCTTTCCGGCCTGGTGGCGCTCCGGAGACGCCCGTCGTATGAGATCTGAAACCATGACGCACCGCGAAACGCTGCTCCTTTCCCGGAAATTCCGGCGGATCGTCGTCAAGATCGGCAGCGGGGTGCTCGCCGACCCCGAGGCGGGCCTGCGCGTCCCGTTCATCCGCGCCCTCGCGGCCCAGGTGGCCAACGCCTGGGAGGAGCGGGGCATCGCGTTCGTGGTCGTCACCTCGGGGGCGATCGCGGCGGGCCGGAAGAAAATGGGGATGGGGGAGAAGCCGAGGACGGTGGCGCTCAAGCAGGCGGCAGCCGCAGTCGGGCAGACGAGCCTGATGTACGCCTACGAACGCGCCTTCGAGAAGCGGGGGCGGAAAGTGGGGCAGTTGCTTCTGACCCACGAGGACTTCGAGAGCAGGGAGCGGTACAACAACGCCCGGAACACGATCGAGGCGCTCCTCTCCCGCGGGATCGTGCCGATCATCAACGAGAACGACACGGTGGCGATCGAGGAGATCCGGGTGGGGGACAACGATCACCTGGCCGCCCTCGTGACGCAGATGATCGGAGCGGACCTGCTGATCCTGCTCACCGACAGCGACGGCGTGTTCAACCGGGACCCGCACCGCTTCGAGGACGCCCGGCGGATCCCGGTGATCGAGGCGATCGACGAGGAACTGCTGCGGTCGGCGAGCACGCTGCGGACCCGGTCGCTGGGGACGGGGGGAATGAGGTCGAAACTCCTGTCGGCCCGGGTCGTCAGCGAGGCGGGAACGCCTGTGGTGATCGGGTCGGGGCTGTCCCGCCGCTCCATCGCCGACATTCTCGCCGGCAAAGAGGTGGGGACGCTCGTCCTCCCCGCCGACCGCGGACGAAGGAAAAGCCGGAAAATGTGGATCGCCTACGCGAGACACCCGCTCGGCACCATCGTCGTGGACGACGGGGCCGTTCGGGTCCTGCGGGAAGAGGGAAAAAGCCTCCTGCCCGCGGGGGTTTTGTCCGTGCAGGGGAAATTCCGCCGGGGGGACGCCGTCTCCATCAGCGACCCGAGGGGACAGGAATTCGCCCGGGGAATCGCGGCGTGGACGAGCACGCAGGTGGAGCGTTGCAGGGGAAAGAAAAGCCCCGAGGTCCGGGCCATCCTCGGCGAAGGGATCCCCGCGGAGGTGGTGCACCGGGACAATCTGATGATCCTCCCCCCTCAAGAACCTGCCGAGGGGAGAAAAGGAGCCGGTCCGTAGATGGGAGCGAGTGAAACAGCCACGACCAGGGAGATCGTGATCGGAGTCTGCCGCGCGGCCAGGGAGGCCTCCGTGCGGATGGGGAGAGCGTCCGCGTCGGAGAAGAACGCCGCCCTCGCCGCCATGGCCAGGGGACTGCGCGGGCAGGCGCAATGGCTCCTCAAGGAGAACCGGAAGGACCTCGGTACGGCGTCGTCCCGGGGGGTCTCCGGGGCCATGCTCGACCGCCTCGCCCTTTCCGACAGCCGGATCGAGCAGATGGCGACCGGGATTGAGGAGGTGATCGCCCTTCCCGATCCCATCGGGGAGGTCGAGAGGATGGGGCGTCGCCCCAACGGCCTCTGGGTGGGGAAGATGCGCATCCCGCTGGGGGTCATCGGAATCATCTACGAGTCGCGTCCGAACGTCACCGCCGACGCGGCCGCCCTCTGCGTCAAGTCGGGGAACGCCGTCGTCCTGCGGGGGGGGTCCGAAGCCATCTTCTCCAACACCGCGATCGCGAGGATCCTCCGCGAGGCGATGTCCCTCGCGGGCCTTCCCGCGGACGCCGTGGCGGTCATCGAACGGACGGACCGGGAGGCGATCGACGCGATGCTTCAGGCCGAGGAGTACATCGACCTCATCATCCCCCGGGGCGGGGAAGGGCTGATCCGGAGCGTCGCGGAAAAATCGCGAATCCCCGTGATCAAGCACTACAAAGGGGTCTGCCACATCTATGTGGACGAAGGGGCGGACATCGACCAGGCGGTCCTCGTCTGCGTCAACGCGAAGGTGCAGCGCCCGGGGGTCTGCAACGCGATGGAAACGCTCTTGGTGCATGAGAAGGCCGCGCCGGAATTCCTCCCCGCCGTTTCGGCGCCGCTTGGGAAGCACGGCGTGGAGCTCCGCGGTTGCCCGCAGACCCTCTCCCTCGTGCCCGGGGCGATCCCGGCCACCGAGGCAGACTGGGGAACCGAGTACCTCGATCTGATCCTCGCGGTCCGGGTGGTCTCCTCGATGGAGGAGGCGATCGCGCACATTCGCCGGCACGGGTCGCTGCACACCGAAGCGATCCTGACGAGGGACCACGCGCGAGCCATGCGGTTCCTCCGCGACGTGGACTCCTCCCTCGTCCTCGTGAACGCGTCCACCCGGTTCAACGACGGGTTTCAGCTGGGGCTCGGGGCCGAGATCGGGATCAGCACCACCAAGATCCACGCCTTCGGCCCGATGGGTCTGACCGAGCTCACGACGACGAAATTCATCGCGTTCGGGGACGGACAGGTCCGGACCTGATTGGGAGCGAACCGGACATCGGCGGCCCTGTTCGGCGGAACGTTCGACCCGTTCCACAACGGCCATCTGCGCATGGCGATCGAAATCCGGGAGTCGCTCGGTCTTCCGCGGGTCATGTTCCTCCCCTCCCACCACCCGCCCCACAAGCCGAAGCAGCCGGTCACCGAAGCGAGACACCGGCTCGCCATGGTGTCCGCCGCCGTGTCGGGGCTTTCGGGGTTCGAGGTCTCCGACGCGGAGATCCGCCGCGAGGGGCCTTCCTATTCGCTGACGACGGTCGAGGAATTTCGCCGGGCGGAGCCGGAGGTCGACTGGGTGTTCGTGATGGGGGCGGACTCCTTCGGGGAGATCGCCACCTGGCACCGGTACGAGGAACTCCTCGCCGCGTGCGATTTCGTTCTCCTCCCGCGGCCCGGGACGCCCCTCTCGCCGGCGGCCCCCGCGGGGTTGCGTGTTGAAAAAGAGGTGCCGCATTGCTATAGTTGGAAAGGAGAAAGTTACCGCCTCCCGGGAGGGCGAAGGTTATACTGCCCCGCCCTGCCTGCTTTGGATATCTCTTCGAGCTCCATTCGGGAGAAGGTTCGGACCAGCAGGTGCATCCGGGGTCTCGTCCCGCCGGAGGTGGAGAAATACATCGCCGAGCACGGCCTGTACCTCGGCGCCGGGGAGGAAGAACGGACATAACCACACGGAATGCGGTGATCCAGTGCGCGCGGCTTGCACAGGAGAAAAAAGCCGCCGGCATCCGCGCACTGGACGTCCGGGAGAGCGCCACCTTCACCGATTACTTCCTCCTGTGCTCGGGAACGTCCGACCGGCAGGTAAGCGCCGTCGCCAGCCACATCGAGGAATCGCTCAAGAAGGAAGGTCTCCGCCCCATGGGGGTGGAGGGGATCCGCCAAGGGCGGTGGGTCCTGATCGACTACAACGATTTCGTGGTGCACGTCTTCCTGGACATCGTCCGGGATTTTTACCAGTTCGACCGGTTGTGGGGATCCGCGCCGGAACTCCCCATACCCGAGGATCGATAGACACCCGGAGGAGCCCCGCCCATGGTGGTCCGACTGCTTTTCCTCCTGTTCGTGGTCATCCTGGTCGCCTTCTCGTACATCTCTCTCCTGAACGGCCAGCACATCCAGTTTTTCTACTCGGCCACCCGCCAGGTGGAGGTGACGGTCAGCGAGCTCGCCATCCTGGCCTTTTCCCTCGGGGCCGCCATGGTGATCCTCGGGACCATGGTCAAGGATGTGACCCAGGCGTCGAAAAACTGGAAGGAGCGCCGGGAGCGGCAGCGCCGGGAAGCTGCCCGGGGCCGTGTCGCCAAGGCGTCGGGGCTGTTCCGGCGGGGATTGCTCGACGACGCCGCCGCGGAACTGCAAAGAAGCCTTTCCGTCAACCCCGAGGACCGGGAGGCGCTCGACCTCCTGGCCGACGTGGAGACCGAGCGGAGAAACCCGCTGGAGGCCGTCAAGGCGCTGACCCGGGTCAAGCAGATCGACCCGTCGGACCTTACCGTCTACTTCCGTCTCGCAGGGCTGTACCGCGAGATGAACGACCTCGAGAATGCCCTGTCCCTTCTCACGCAGATCGAGAACTCCGAAGGGGAGAACCTGCGCGCCTGGGAGGGAATCCGGGACATCCACCTCCGGCGCCAGGAGATGGTTTCCGCCTACGCGATGCAGAAGAGGATCGTCAAGCTCAAGGGGAAAACCGCATCCGCCGCGGACAAGGCCCTGTTCGAGGCCCTTCGGTACGAAAAGGCGGTCCGGCGCATGGAGGAAGGGAAAACCGATGATGCCGAGAGGCGCCTCCGGGAGCTCATGAAGGATCAGCCGCTCTTCACGGCGACGTACATCGCCCTCTCCGAATACCTCCGGGGGCGGGGAAACCCGGAAGAGGCGACGGAGACCCTCCTGTCGGGATACCGGGCGACCCGCAATGCCGTTTTCCTGATCCGGCTCGAGGACCTCGGGGTGGAAACGGAAAGGCCGGAGGCGATGATCGCGGTGTACCTCGATCTGCTCCGGGAGTTTCCCTCCGACTTCGATGTCAACCTCTTCCTCGGGAAGTTCTACCTCCGGCTGGAG
The DNA here is from genome assembly GCA_035256765.1 of Candidatus Deferrimicrobiaceae bacterium. Classification (NCBI taxonomy): domain Bacteria; phylum Candidatus Deferrimicrobiota; class Candidatus Deferrimicrobia; order Candidatus Deferrimicrobiales; family Candidatus Deferrimicrobiaceae; species Candidatus Deferrimicrobiaceae bacterium. The sequence goes on from DATEXR010000289.1 coordinate 8,663, forward strand.
ATGAACGACGAGGCGCTGGAACAGTTGTTGAAAGCGGAACTCCTGGACCCGGAGTGCGAATCCGTGAACATCCTGCTCGCCGAGGCGCTCCGGCGGAGGGGTCGGTATGAGTCGGCCTGCCAGCATTACCAGCGCGCCTTCGGTTACAAGCGCCGATATCTCATCCCGTTCTGCTGCACCGGATGCGGCCAGACGACCATCAAGTGGACCGCCCGCTGCCCCTCCTGCGGAATCTGGAACGGGTACGCCATCTCCCACGGACGCAGGGAACACGCCATCCCCGCCACCGTGCGTTGAATCCCGCAAGGGATGGGCGCGCCTCCGGGCCGCCTGGGAGGCGGGGCGCCGGGCCGTATCCGGGGAGATCCTCCTTCTGCGATCGCTGCTCCCCCCCGCGTCGCCCGATCTCTCCCCCGAAGCGGTAGGAAGCTGGATCGTCCTTCCCGAGGAACGGCATTCCGCCAGCGCGTTCCCGGGCGAAATCCCCTTCCGTCCGCCTCTCGGGCCGTTCGACCTCGTCCTTTCCCTTTTCCCCTACGAAGGGAAAGTCCGGGAGGGGATCCGGGCCGCCAAGTACGGGGGGAGGAGCGATGTGGCGCGCACCCTCGCCCGGCGGCTTTTCTCGGTGATCCGGGAAGATTGGGGCGACCGGTTCCCGGTCGGGTTCCGCCCGACGATCGTTCCCGTTCCGATCCGTCCGGAAAAATATTTCCGGAGGGGGTACAACTTTCCCGCGCTGGTGGCCCTCTTCCTCGCCCGCCTCACCGGATGGTCCTGCGATCCTCTCCTCCTGCGGAGGACCCGGGAACGCAGGCCCCAGGCGGGATTGCCGCTTTCCGCCCGGGAGGGAAACGTACGCCGTTCGTTCACCGTCCGGCCCGGCGTGCGTGTCCCCCCCCACGTGCTTCTCGTCGACGACGTGTACACTTCGGGGGCGACCGTTGCGGCGTGCGCCCGCGCCTTGAAAAAAGCCGGGGCGGAGCATATAGTGGTGCTCACGGTGGCGCGCGCCCTTCTTTGAGTTCCCCGACGCCCATCCCGCGCCAGGCAACGACCAGGGAGACCGGATGATTTCCCCGTTTCGGGCAGCCGCCCTGCAGTTTCGCATCGACATGGGCGACGTCGAGGCAAACACCGCCCGGGCCTTCACGCTCCTCCGGGAGGCCACGAAAAGGAAGGCGGCGCTCTGCGTCCTCCCGGAGATGTGGAGCACGGGATTCTCCTACGACAACCTGCTTGCCCTGTGCGGGACCACCCCCGAGATCCTGCACGATCTCTGCCGCCTCGCGGCCGACCTGCGCGTCATGATCGCCGGTTCGCTTCCCGAGCGTTCGGGAAGGTCGGTATACAACACGCTCTATGTCATCAATGCGACGGGGGCGATCCGGGGGAAATACCGCAAGGCGCACCTTTTCTCCCCGTCCGGCGAACACCTCCATTTCCGAAGGGGAACCGCCGCCTCGGTCATCCCCACCGCCTTGGGGAATATCGGGCCGCATATCTGCTACGACCTCCGGTTCCCCGAGCTGTCCCGGAAATACTATTCCGAGGGGGCGACTCTTTTCTGCGTGTCCGCGCAATGGCCCGCCGTCCGGAAGGCCCACTGGGACATCCTCCTCTCCGCCCGCGCGGTGGAGAACCAGCTTTTCGTGGTGGCGGCCAACGCCGTCGGGAGATCGGGCGAGTTCCGGTATTCCGGGGGTTCGGCCATATTCTCCCCATGGGGAGAACGGCTGGCCCGGGGCGGGGCGAAAGAGGGGATCGTGATCGCGACGCTCGATCCCGCCGGGGTCTACGAGGCAAGGAGGAGGATACCGTGCCTGCAGGATCGAAACGAACGCTCGTACCGAAAAACCCGGCCGAAAAGATAATTCCCGGGCGGGCGGTCCGAACCACCTTCGCCCGCCTGCGGCGGCAGGAAAAGACGATCGTCTTCACCAACGGCTGCTTCGACATCCTCCACGCCGGCCACGCGAAATATCTCCATGATGCGGCCGCGCTGGGGGACGTCCTCGTCGTGGGGCTCAACAGCGACGCGTCGGTGCGACGCCTGAAGGGGAAAGGCCGCCCCGTCCAGAAGGTCCGGGATCGTGCCTACCTGTTGGCATCGCTGTCGTGCGTCTCGTTCGTTGCCGTGTTCTCCGGGGACACGCCGGCCGCGCTCATCCGGGAGGTGGTCCCCCACGTCCTGGTGAAGGGCGGAGACTGGAAGGGGAAGGAGATCGTCGGAGCCGATTTCGTGCGGTCCCGCGGCGGTTTCGTCAGGACGATCCGGCTCCTCCCCGGAAGATCGACCACGTCCATCCTCCGCCGGGCCCGGGGAGTGCGCGCGACATAAGGATCACGCGAGAAAACCCCATAAGACGGAAACGGTCCCCTCCTCTCCTCCGGGAGCCCTTTCCTTTCTGGTTTTCGGGGCGTTCGTGGATGCCTTCCTTGCCAAGCGAATCGTGTGCGGGGACACTCCTCCAACGACATCCGCGCTCCCCGGTGCGGGGCGTCATGGCCGGCTTCCGCATCCTCGGAGGGGGGTCACTCGCTTCATCGCTCGACTCGCGATGAAACCGCGAGTCTGCGCTTGACCTCCCTCCCGGAAAGTTCCGCCCGGCGTCTCGGGTTCCGTTCCGGAAGAGGCTGTGCACCGAGAGGGCCGATGCGCCCCGACCGGCGAGGCGCACGACCGAGGCGTACCCACAGCGGTACGGTGAGGGCGTGCAACGAAGTCGGCGGGGATGCAGCGGGCCTCGAATGCCGGGATCTTCCGGGAATGGAGCCCGGGAGGCCGGCCCCCCGTCCTTCGGCTGCTCCGCCGATTGCGCCCCGGTGTAGGGTACGCACCGGGAAGGCGCCGCATGGCTTGTTCGTCGGCCGGGGACCCGAGGCGATGCGGGGGGGTCGGCGAGGCGGGGGGACACTCCTGGAGGTTGTCGGTAGTACGGTTGGAGGAGTGTCCCGCTGAAGGATACGGATCGCGTCGAGCGGAACCGGTTAACCCGGGCACCGGTCTCCAGGGGGCCGTTGCCGAAGAGGCCGTGCACCGAGAGGGTCGATGCGCCGCTTCCGCCGAGGCGCTCGAGGGAGGCGTACCCACGGCGGTACGGCGAGGGAGAGCAACGAAGGCGGGGCGGATGCAGCGGGCCTCGAATGCCGGCATCTGAGGGAAT
>DATEXR010000290.1 GCA_035256765.1 Candidatus Deferrimicrobiaceae bacterium
GTTTCCATGGTCGGGATGACTGGATTTGAACCAGCGACCCCCTGGTCCCGAACCAGGTGCTCTACCAGGCTGAGCCACATCCCGAGAGAAGCTGTAATGGTACCAACGGCGCTAACGGGCCGTCAATATGTCGATCACCCCCACCGGGATGGGAACCCCGCCGAACATCCCGATCAGAAGGAACAGGGGAAATGCGATCGGCAAGGCCCCGCCCCTCCTACAAGCCCATCGGCTCGCCGCACAGGAGCACGGAGATGTCCGAGTGGGGCGGCTTCCGTTCGATGATCGAGTAGGCCCGGCAGATGCGCTGGGGCGAGTCGCAGTCCTCGCAGAAGCCGGACGTGGCGCACGGGGTGGAAAGCTTGAGCCGCTTCGCGTTTCTCGGCGCGGCGACCGACTTGATCCGGCGCAGGGCCTCCCCCACGTCGGAAACCACCTTCTGCCCCCCGGCCACCACGACCGTCTTTTTCGGCCCGAAGGTCATCGCGTTGATCCGGTTCCCGTTCTTGTCCAGGTTCACCAGGCACCCGTCGAGGGTGACGGCGTTCGTCCCGGTCAGGAACAGGTCGCAGGTGAGCTGGCCACGCCGGGTCTCCGCCTCCTTCTCGGAAGGGACGCGGCTATGGTCGAGAAGCGTTTTCCCCTTCCCCTCCAGGGCCTCGAAGATCCCCATCTCCTGGATCGAAAGAGATCCCCCGAACCCGACCGAGGACGCGTTCTCGCACTCCGCGAGCACCCGCTCCCGCACGGATTCCAGGCTGGGATGGTACTCGGCCCGGAAACCGTTCTTCTGGAGCGCTTCAACGCATTTCCTTGCCCGGACATCGAGCTGCCACAGTCCGATCTCTACCCGGCTCATCCTCGCACCCCTTCCGGGTTTCTCCCCGCTCGCGTCACGCGGGGGCGGAAACCGCTTTGCGGATGTTTTTCCTCATCTCGGAAATCGTCCTGCCGTAATCCTTCGTGCCGAAGATGCCGGAACCGGAGACGATCACGTTCGCCCCGGCCTTGACGACTTCGGAGACGTTATCCGCCTTGATCCCCCCGTCCACCTCGATGTCGACGACAAGACCCGCGCGGGAGAGCTGCGAGCGGAGAAGCTCGATCTTCCCCGTCATCGCGGGGAGGTACGCCTGCCCCCCGAACCCCGGGTTGACGGTCATGAGGAGCACCATGTCGACGTCGGTCAACACCCACTCGATGGCGGACAGGGAGGTGGACGGGTTCAGGGAGACCCCGGCCTTCTTCCCCAGTTCCCGAACGCGGGCCACCGCGCGCTGGAGGTGCGGCGTCGCCTCGGCATGGACGGTGATGACGTCCGCCCCGGCGTCCGCGAAGGCCTCGAGGTACTTCTCCGGCTCGACGATCATGAGGTGCACGTCGAGGGGGAGCTTCGCGCATCTCCGGACCGCGGCCACCACGGGGGGCCCGATCGTGATGTTGGGAACGAACCGGCCGTCCATGATATCGAGATGGAGGAGGTCGGCCCCCGCCTTTTCCACGGCGGCGATTTCCTCGGCAAGCCGGCCGAAGTCGGCCGACAGCAGGGACGGCGCGATGTAATAGTCCATACCGTTTCCCCTTTCGCAGCGGTTCGCACGATTCTACCACGCGGGCAAAGCGGGAGGGAGGGGAGCTTCCCCACCGGCCGGGCCGCCGACTTTCTTCCTTCAGCCGCTCTTCCCGAGAAGCGCCGCGAAGAAGCCGTCCGTGCCGTGGCGGTGCGGGGAAAGCCTGAGAAACCCCTCCGGCGTCCATGCATCCTCCGGCCCCGTCCATCCCGCCGCGCCTTCCCGGCGCACTCCGCCGTCCGCGTGCCGTTCGAGAAACGACGCCACCACCTCTTCGTTCTCCTCCCGGAAGGGAGTGCAGGTGCAGTAGACGAGAAGCCCCCCGGCACGAAGGGACGCCCAGGCGTTGTCGAGGATGGCCCCCTGCAGGCGCGCCATGTCCGCCGGCCCTTCCGGCCGGAACCGCCACTTTGCGTCGGGGTTGCGACGGATGACCCCCATCCCCGTACAGGGGGCGTCCACGAGGATCTTGTCGAACCTGCCCGCGGATCGGGGAAGCGGCCCCGCGGAGAAATCGTGGATCCGCGTCGTCACCCCTTCCGCCCCCGTGCGCGATACCGTCTCGCGCAGCAGACGGAGGCGACCTTCCGATAGGTCGGTCGCGACGATCCGTGCTTTCCCCCCGGAGAGCGCCGCGAGGTGGGTCGTCTTCCCTCCGGGGGCGGCGCATGCGTCGAGGAGCACCTCGTCCCTTGCAGGCGCAAGGAGGGGGGCGATCAGCTGCGCGCCTTCGTCCATCACCAGGTACTCCCCCGCCGAAAAGCCCGGGTCGGCGTGCACGCCGGCCGGCTCGGAGAGCGCGATCCCGTCGGGCGCGTAGCGGCAAGGGGAGGGGACCATCCCCGCCCGGGCAAGCCGGGCCAGCAGGTCGTCCCGGGTGCCGCGGAAGGTGTTTCCCCGGATTACGAAAGGGGGCCGCTCCAGGGAGGAGGCGAGAAAGGCGGCCGCATCTTCTTCCCCCATCGACCGGGACAGGGCGGACACGAGCGCAAGAGGGGCCGACAGCGTGGCCGCCATGCGCTCCTCCCCGTCCGCCTCGGGAAGCGCCGGCTCCTTCCCCGCCCGCACCAACTCCCGCAGCACGGCGTTGACGAGGCCTGCGATCTTTTCCCCCCGCGCCCTCTTCGCCGCCTCCACGGTCTCGAAGACCGCCGCCCGCTCCGGCGCGCGGGTGTAGAGGATCTGGTAGGCGCCCAGGCGCAAGGCGTTGCGCGTCAGGGGGTCGGTCTTGTCCATCGTCCGTAAGAGCAGGGGGGAGAGGGTGAAATCGAGGGTGCCGCGGCGCCGAAGCGTCCCCATCACAAGCTCGGTCAGGAGCGCCCGGTCCCTCGGGTCGGGAAACGACCGCTGCGCCCGGTCGAGAAGAATATCCGCGTACGCCTCTCCCCGGTCCACCCGGAAAAGGATCCGAAGCGCCGCATCCCTTACGGAGATAGCCGGTCCCCCTTCCGGACGCGCCGGCCCTGCGCGTATTCCCAGGCGGACATCGCCCTGCCCCCTTCGGGCTGGACCTTCTCCAGTCGGACGGCCCCTTCCCCGCAGGCGACCACGATCCCGTCCCGGTCGACCGAGAGAATCTCGCCCCGCTCCCCCTTCCCTTCCCGGACCGAGGCGGAAAGGACCTTCAGGGTCTTCCCGTCGTGTTCCGCGCAGGCGGAGGGCCACGGGGTCATCCCCCGGACCAGGTTCCGCACCTCCCGGGCAGGCTTCCCCCAGTCGATCCGCCCGTGCTCTTTTTTCAGCATCGGGGCGTACGTCGCCTTCGTCCCGTCCTGGGGGGTCTCGACCAGGGTCCCCTGGCGAAGCATCCCGAGGGCCTCGGTCAGGGCCTGCGCGCCGAGGACGGAAAGCCTGGGGAACATCGTCTCCGCCGTGTCGTCCTCCCCGATCGGCAGTGTGCGCACGTGCAGCATCGGCCCCGTGTCCATCCCCGGGTCCATCTTCATGATCGTCACTCCCGTCACCGTCTCCCCCCCCGCGATCGCCCAGTGGATCGGCGCGGCCCCGCGGTACCGGGGCAGAAGCGACGCGTGGACGTTGATGCACATCCGCTTCGGAATGTCGAGGATCGACGGGGGGAGGATCTGCCCGTACGCCACGACGATGATCAGGTCGGGGCTCTCGGCCAGGATCCGCGCGACCGACTCCGGGTGCCTCGCCTTCTCCGGCTGAAAGACCGGGATCCCGAGCCGTTGCGCCTCCCCCTTTACCGGGGGGGCCGTGAGCGCCTGGCCCCGTCCGGCGGGGCGGTCGGGGTTCGTGACGACGAGGGTGACTTCCTCGTCCCGGGCGAGCGCGGCTAACGAGGGAACCGCGAACGCCGGGGTCCCCAGGAAGACCGCTCGGTATCGGGGCATTATTTCGCGGAAGCGGCGGGGGCGGCGAGCCGGTCGACGAACAGGATCCCGTCGAGATGGTCGATCTCGTGCTGGAGGGCGCGGGACAGAATGCCGTGGGCCTCGACGGTGACCGGATCCCCGTGCTCGTTTTTCCCCCGGACGACGACGGACTCGGCTCGGCAGACCGTCCCCTCGACCCCGGGGACGCTCAGGCACCCTTCCGTCCCCTCGACCTGCCCCGTTTTCCGGACGACCTCCGGGTTCACGAGGGCGAGCGGGCCGGCCTCCTCCACCACCGGGGAGACGTCCACCACGATCACGCGCTTCCCCACGCCGACCTGCGTGGCCGCAAGCCCGACCCCGTTCGCATCGACCATCGTCTCGAACATGTCCCGGATCAGCTCGCGGATCTTCCCGTCCACGCTCTCCACGGGAAGCGCCTTCGTCGACAGGAACGGGTCAGGATAGGTAAGGATCCGTCTCCGCATGGTTCTCCACCTTCTTCGGCGGGTAGAAACGGGCCACGTTCTTCCCGCTCTCCTTCCCCCAGTATAATGCGCGGTCCGCGTTCGCGACAAGGTCGTCGGCGCTGAGCTCCATCCCCGGCAGAAGGGAGGAGACGCCGAACGTGGCGGTGAGCTTCACCGGGCTTCCGGCGACCTGGAACACCTTCTCGTTCACCAGCCGGTGCGCCCGCTCCGCGGCGTGGAGCGCCTTCTCCGGGTCGGCGTCCAGGAGAAGCCAGGCGAACTCGTCGCCCCCCAGCCGCGCCACCGTGTCGTAGGTCCGTTTCACCGCGATGAGCACGTCTCCGAACTGCCGGATCACGCTGTCCCCCTCGGGATGCCCGAAATCATCGTTGATCCTCTTGAAATCGTCGATGTCCACTAGGATGCAGGAGAGGGAACGGCCGATTCGGCGGGCCATTTCGACGTTCCGGCTGAGGTCCAGGGAGAACTGCCTCCGATTGGGAAGCCCCGTCAGGTCGTCCCGCATGGAGAGCTCGCGGAGCTCCCGGTTCGTCTCCGACAGCGACTGGTACAGGGAGCCGTACCGCAGGAGGGGCTTGGCCTGCTCGACGAGGTCCCCGGGGGAGATGTCGGCGGGGAGCACGACATCCACGCCGCAGGATCGGAACTTCTCGGCCCGCAGGAGGGCGTTCATCCCTCCCACCAGGATGATGGGCACGCCCAGGGCGCCCTTGCGCTCCCGGAACCGCCGGATGACTTCGAACTCCTCCGCCGTTTCGCCGTGCTCTCCCAGCAGGATGCCGGACAGCAGACTTACGGAGAGCCCGGAGTCCAAAAGCCTCGACCAGGAGAAGGTCTCCTCCACCCGGTACCCGTCCTCCGCCAGGAACCGGGCGGCGCTGCGGAGCACGGGCCACAAGGGCCTGGCGATGATTACGTCCTTTCCCACTCTCGTCCCTGCACGTCCCCGGAAACCGCCGGTTTTCGCCTATTATGATGAATAATTCGACGGGAGGGAAATCTTTTAGCTCCGGCCGGGAGGGCCGTCACGGCAATTCTTTTCCGCCCTCGCCGCCCCGGTCGAGCACTTTCGCGTTCTTGAGGGCCACGGCGGCGACGTTCGCAAACGCGGTCAGCAGATCCAGGTCCTCCTCGGCGAAGGCGTCCGGGCGGTAGTGGTCGAGGTTCAGGACGCCGACGACCTCGTCCCCCCACTTGATCGGGACCGCCAGTTCCGACCGCACGTTCGGGTTCGCCTCCACGTACCGGGAATCCTCCCCCACATTCCGGATAAGCGCGGGCTTCCCCTCCTTGGCCACCCACCCCGTGATCCCCTCCCCGATCTTCAGGAGGATCTCCTCCTTGACTTCCGGCCCCAGGCCCCGTTCGGCCTGGATGCGCAGCAGGCCCGACCGCCGGTCGACGAGGATCATGGAGCCGCTGGGGGCCCCCATCAGGTCCGTGGCATGGTCGATGATGAGCTGGAAGAGTCCCGCCGGATCCCTCTCCTCGTTCAGCGCCCTGCTGACCTGGAAGATCGCCGTGAGCTTCTTCGCCTTCCGGTGGAGCCGGGCGACCAGGTTGGCGTTCTCGATCGCCACCCCCGCGAAGTTCGCCATTACGGAAAGGAGCTTCAGGTCGGTCTCGGAGAGCTCCCTCCGGTCGAGGGGAGAGGCCGCGGCCAGCACGCCGATGACGCCGGAAGGCCCCCGGATGGGAGCGGCAAGAAACCCCCTGACGTCGAGCCGCCGCAGGAGGCGCAGGAGATTCCGATCGGACCCCGCCCGCACCTCGGTGATGAGCATCCCCTCGCCGCTGGCCATGACCTGGGAAAAGATGTTGTCGTGGATCTCCTGGCGGTACTCCTCGAACCGCCTCCCCCGCGGGATTCCCGCCATCGCCCGGACGGCGAGCATCTCCTCCCCCCGCTCCTTGAGGAGAATGACCACCCTCTCCATGCGCAGGATGGAGGTGGCGGCGGAGGCGATCAGGTCGAGGCTGTTCTGGACGTCGCCCGCCGTCGTGTTCATCGCCTGGGAGACTTCGAAGAAGCCGGAGGTCAGCGCCCCCGCGAGCGACACTTCCCGGGTGGCCTCCGGGAGCTTCTTCCCGAAGATCGCCTCGGAGAGAAGGGAGAGGACCGTCATTTCCCGCCCAGCAGCTTCCGCACGGCGGTTTTCAGCTCGCCCGTGTCGTGGGACTTCACGATGTAGGCGTCCGACGCCCAGGTGGTGAAATCCTGCTTGAACTCCCCGAAGGCGGTCAGCAGGAGGACCGGGACCAGCACGCTCTTCTCCCGGATCCTCCTCAGGACCTCGAGCCCGTCGAGCCCGGGCATCTTCACGTCGAGCGTCACGAGGTCCGGGCGGAACGAGTCGAACTTCTCGAGCGCCTGGAGCCCGTCCTTGGCCAGCTCCACCTCGTACCCCTCCTCGACGAGCTCGTCCCGGTACAACTCGCGGATGTTCTCCTCATCGTCGACCACCAGGATCTTCTTCATGGAGGGAACCTCCTTTCTTCCCCTCGCCGCCCGCGAGGGGGGCGAGGGGGGATTCGCGCGCGTCACGAGCCCGCACCCCGGCGGCCGCCCTGCTTCCCCTTCTTCGAGGGCCCGGGCGCCTCCCCCCACTTGCCGGTGAGCCCCGCATCGAGCCCGATCCGGAGCAGAATGCGGGAGACGACGAAGTCGACCATCTCCCCGACGGTGGCCGGCCGGTGGTAGAACCCCGGGCACGCCGGAAGGATGTCCACCCCGGCGCGCGCCAGGGTGAGCAGGTTCTCCAGGTGAATGACGGACAGGGGGGTCTCCCGGGGGACGACCACCAGAGGCCTTTTCTCCTTCAGGGCGACATCGGCGCACCGGGTGAGGACCGAGGACGACACGCCGTGGGCGATCCGCCCGAGCATCCCCATCGAGCAGGGGGCGATGACCATGGCATCGGGGGGGTTGGAGCCGGAAGTGAAGGGGATGGTGAAATCGTCCTCCGCGTGCAGGTGGAACGCCTCCGGAGGGACGGACATCCTCTTCGAAAGCCAGCGTTTTTTCCCCGGCATCCCCATGCCGCGCAGCAGGGTCCCGGGCGTCGTGCCCGGCCGGGGATTGTTCCCCGTCCCGACCTCCCAATCCAGGATGTCCCACGCCGTCGCGGTGACGATCAGGTGCAGATCCACCCTCCGGGAGTGGAGCGCCGCGCCGGTGCGGAGGCCGTAGACGGCGCCGCTTGCGCCCGATATGCCGAGCAACACCTTCATGGATGCTCCTCTTCCCCGCCGTCCCGTCCGGCGGTGTCAGAGCGCGAGGTCAAGATAGGTGAACAGGCAAAGCGCGATGCTCACGATCCCGTTCAGGTTGAAAAACGCCACGTTCAGCCGGGAAAGATCGTTCGCGCGCAGGATGCTGTGCTCGTACACCAGAACCGCGGAGCAGATTGCCCACCCTGCGAGGAACCAGCGGCCCAGCCCAAAACTATCATAGCCCACGAGCAGGAGGGCCGCCATCGCGAAGTGAAACCCCCGCGCCACCCAGAGGGATTTCCCGACGCCGAGACACCTCGGGATGGAGTGGAGCCGCTCCTCCCGGTCGAACTCGATGTCCTGAAGGGCGTAGAGGACGTCGAAGCCGGCCACCCAGAACATGACCGCGAAGGAAAAAAGGAGGATCCTCGGGTCGAACTCCCCCGTGACGGCGATCCAGGCGGCCAGCGGCGCCGCTCCGAGGCACATCCCCAGGACGATGTGGGACGCCCAGGTGAATCGCTTCGTGTAGGAGTAGGAGAAGAGGATGAGCAGGAGCACGGGGGAGAGCTTGAGGCACAAGGGGTTCAACTTCGCCGCCGACAGCTCGAGCAGGACCACGGACAGGAAGATGAAGACGGCCGCCATCGGCCTGCTCACCTCGTTCCTCGGGATGGCGCGGTCCCGGGTGCGCGGGTTCCTCGCGTCGATGTCGGCATCGACCAGCCGGTTGAACCCCATGGCGGCGCTTCTTCCGCCCACCATCGCCAAAACGATGTAGAAGAAGGTCCGGGTGGAGGGGAAGCCCCCGGCGGCCAGGAATGCCCCCATCAGGGCGAACGGCAGCGCGAAAACAGTGTGCGCCACCTTGATCATCTCGAGATAGACGCCTACCCGGCCGAGCATGTCAGCG
>DATEXR010000291.1 GCA_035256765.1 Candidatus Deferrimicrobiaceae bacterium
GTCATCGGCTGGGTCGCGAGGCTCTCCGGGCCACCGAGGCTCGGGGCGATGAGGAAAAGCTCGAGGCGGTCGACGACCTTCGTTGCGTCTTGACCCGACCCATCGATCTCCAGCGTCAGCATCCCCCCGAATCCGGACATCTGGGATCTCGCCAGATCGTGTTGGGGGAAATCCGGCAGTCCCGGATACAGGACCCTGGCGACCTTCGGATGGTCCCTCATCGCTTCCGCCACGGCCTGCGCGGTCCGGTTCTGCCTCTCCACGCGAATGGGGAGCGTCCGCAGGCTCCTCGCCAGAAGGGCGGCGATTTCGGGAGCCATCATCTGCCCCAGGTTCTTCCTCCAGGGGGCAACCGCTTCGATCAGTTCCTTCGACCCCATGAGGGCCCCGCCCGTCAGGTCGCTGTGGCCTCCCAGGTACTTGGTGGCGCTGTGAACGGCGATATCCGCGCCGAGGGCCAGCACCTGCTGGTTGATGGGCGAGGCAAAGGTGTTATCGACGGCCACGAGGGCACCGAACGAGCGGGAAAGCCTGCAGATCTCCCTGATGTCGAAGATCTCCATCGTCGGGTTCGTGGGGGTTTCGAAAAAGACGAGGCCCGGCCCCTCTTTTTGCAAAACCTCCGCAAGCCTTCCCGCCTCCTCTCCCTGGAGCAGGAACGTCGGTACCCCCACGAGGGGCAGCTGATCGGAGAGCAACTGCAGCGTGCCGCCGTACGCGTTCCCCAGACAAACGATCCCCCTCCGGCCGTGGGCGAAAAAGAGCGCGGCCTCCGCCGCCATGCCCGAGGAAAAAACGAGAGCCGACTCCGCGTTTTCCAGGCTTGCGAGCTTGACCTCCACGCTCCGTATCGTCGGGTTCAGCCCGTACCGGGTGTAGAGATTCCCGGGCCGCCTCCCTTCCACCACGTCGAGGAGATCGGCCGTGGACGTGAATCCGAAGGTGGTGGTGTTGTAGATCGGCGTATGCGGGGATCCTTCTGCGTCTCTCACCTCCCCCGCATGCACGCACCGTGTGGAAAGATCGTGATCGCTCTTCATGGGGCCTCCTCCAGAAACTTTCGAATGCTTTCCGGTTTTCGATTCTCTCGTCAAGCGATCCGGATCTCTTTCAGCATGGGGAGGACTTTTTCCAACTCCTCCCATGTCGTGGTTCGTCCCAGGCTGAACCGGATTGCGCCCATCCCTTCCCCCGGGGGAACCCCCATCGCGGCGAGGACCGGCGACAGGGTGACCGAGCCCGCGTGGCAGGCCGAACCGGTCGATGCCGCCACTCCCGGCATTTTCGCAAGGATCTCGGCGCCCACGCGGCCGGCGAGATTGACGCTGAGCGTGTTGGGAAGCCGCTCGACCGGATGACCGTTCAGCGTGATGTTTTCCCCGAAGATATCCTTCAGTCCCTCCCAGAATCGGTCTCGTAAGGACCGTGCCTGCGGCATCCCCACCCATCCGCGGGCAACCTCGCAAGCGGCTCCCAGCGCCACGGCAAGCAGTACATTCTCGGTCCCGGCCCGCCGGCCTCCCTCGTGCCCGGCGCCGTGGACGAACGGCTCGATCCTCGTCCCTTCCCGGACGTAGAGCGCCCCGATCCCTTTCGGGGCGTACACCTTGTGTCCCGCCACGGATAGCAGATCCACCCCGAGCTCCTCCACGTCGGTCGGAATCTTCCCGACAGTCTGGGCGGCATCCGTGTGAAACGGGACCCCCGCCTCCCGCGCGATCGCAGCGATCTCGGGGATCGGTTCGATCGTCCCCACTTCGTTGTTGGCGTGCATCACCGTGATGAGGACGGTCCGGGGCGTGATCGCCTT
>DATEXR010000292.1 GCA_035256765.1 Candidatus Deferrimicrobiaceae bacterium
ATACCGGACTGAATCTTTGTGAAAATAGCGGCTGACGACATCGGGTTGGCGTTGGCGACCACGGAGGAAGCCCCGCACGGCCGAAACCAGTTCCGGCAGGGATCCGGCACGGCGGCGGCCGACGGCATTGCTTTTCACGTCCTGGTTGAGCATCTCATCGGGATTGAGGTCGGGGCTGTAGCTGGGCAGACGGAACAGTTCGATCCTCTTGGCATGTGTGCTCACCCATCGCGTGACGCGCGCGGCCCGGTGAACCGGATGGCCGTCCACGACCAGGAAAACCTTCCGCGGAATTTGGCGGACCAATCGTTTGAGGAAGTTCAGGAACACCCGATCCTTGAACCGCTCGCGGAAGACCATGAAATTCAGGCGACCCCGGTTGGTGATGGCGGAAATCATGTTGCAGCCGAACCTCTGTCCTGTTCCGGGGATGATCGGCGTCTGCCCCCGGCGTCCGTAAGACCGTCCCGCCCCATGATCGGAACGCACCCCCATCTCGTCTCCCCAGTAAATCTCGGCTCCCTCCCGCTTTGCCCGCGACCGAATCGCCGGGTACTCCTCGTCCAACCACCGGCGCACCCGCTCCGGGTCCCGCTCAAATGCCCGACGCGCCGGCTTCTGCGGGGGAAACCCCCACTGCGCCAGATAGCGCCCCACCGTCCAGACCGACAGCGGGATGCCGAACCGATCCTTTATCAGGCGCCCCACGGCTTCCCGCGTCCACAGAGAGAACGGAAGCTTCAACTGGTCCGGGGTCCGATCCGTGATCGCACGGACGATCTGGGCCGCCTGCCAGGGAAGCAGTGTGCCGCCCTTCGGACGTCCCCGCTTCTTCGCCTTGAGCGACCGAAGGCCTCCACGTCGGTGAGCCTTGACCCAGAGCCCGACCGTCTGCCGGGGAACTCCCAAGATCCCGGCCACCTTGACCTGGGTGTGCCCGTCCAGAACCGCTTTGACCGCCCGGATGCGGAGGCTTTCCTGTGCCGAAGGAGAGAGTGTGCGCGTGTCGG
>DATEXR010000293.1 GCA_035256765.1 Candidatus Deferrimicrobiaceae bacterium
CATCTGCTGGTACAGGTCGGCGCTTTTCAGGATCGCCTTGGAGGGGATGCAGCCCCAGTTCACGCAGACGCCTCCCGGCTTGTCCCTCTCCACCACCGCCACCCGCAGGCCGAGCTGCGCCGCCCGGATCGCGGCCACGTACCCGCCCGGTCCCGCACCGATCACCACGAGGTCGAACTTCCTCATCGGCATCCCTCACGCAGGAGAAATCGATTCGATCCGCAAAATGACGTCGTTCATGAACCGGGTGGCCGTTCCCCCGTCGATCAGCCGGTGGTCGAACGAGAGGCTCAGGTACATCATGTCGCGGGGGACGACCTTCCCGTCCCGGACGACGGGGCGTTTCACGATCTTGTGGACGCCCAGGATCGCCGCTTCGGGGACATGGATCACGGGATAGCTGAACAGCCCCCCGATCGACCCGATGCTTGTGATCGTGAAGGTGCTCCCGGAGAGGTCGGACAGAGGAAGCGTTCCGTTGCGCGCCCCCTCCGCAAGCCGTTCGATCTCCCGGGCGATCTCCACGATCGTCTTCTCCCCCGCCTCGCGGATGACCGGGACGACGAGCCCGTCCTCGCTATCCACGGCCATCCCGATGTCATACCGCTTCTTGCGCACGATCTCGCCGCGGGACTCGTCGAGCGACGCGTTCATCGCGGGATAAGCGCGCAGCGCCGTGACGACGGCCTGGACGAGGAAGGGAAGGATCGTGATCTTTACCCCCTCCTTCGCCCCGATCTTCCTCAGGTCCTCCCGCATCGCGAGGAGGTTCGTGGCGTCCGCTTCGTCGACGAGGAGCGCGTGGGGGACCGTCGACTTGGAAAGAACCATCTTCTTGGCGGCCATCCGGCGCTTTCCCCGGAAGGGGATGCGCTCCTCCGTCCCCGGTGCGTCGGGAGGAGCGGCCGGAGCGCGGGCGGCTTCGCGTACATCCTCCTCGGTCACGCGCCCTTCCGGGCCCGTCCCGGAAACGGTCGAGATGTCCACGCCGTGGTCCCTGGCCAGCTTGCGCACTCCGGGAATGGCCAGGACATCCCCTCCCGGGGAAGATGGTTTTGCGGCCGCGGAGGATTCCTCTGCGGCCACTTCGATGACGGCCAGGACCTCCCCGACCTGCACGACCTGTCCGGGCTGCGCCACGATTTTCGCCAGAACGCCGGTCACGGGGGACGGCATCTCCATCGCCGCCTTGTCGGTCAGGATCTCGACCAGCAGGTCGTCCTCCTTGACGAGGGTCCCTTCGGCGACCAGCCAGCGGACGATCTCTCCTTCCGCGACCCCTTCCCCGATGTCGGGAAGCCGAAGTTCGAACTCCACCCGGAACCCTCCTCTTTTCGCATCCCCGCATAAAGAAAAATCATATTCCGAATTGCGGATGCTTTGCCGGAAAAACGACCCCTGGTCTTACGGCTTGATGACCACCATCTTGATGCTGGTCATCTCCTCGACCGCGAACCGGACCCCTTCCCGGCCCAGGCCGCTCAGCTTGTTGCCGCCGTACGGCATGTGGTCCACCCGGAAGATGGAGGTGTCGTTGATCATGATCCCGCCCACGTTGATCCGGTCGACCGCGTACATCGCCTTCCGCAGGTCGTTCGTGTAGACCCCGGCCTGCAGTCCGTACGGGGAGTCCTCGACCATCGCGACCGCGTTCTCGAAGGTATCGTACTCGTAGATCGAGACGAGGGGGGCGAACGCCTCCTGGCACATGACCTTCATCTCGGGGCGGGCGTTGACGAGGACCGTCGGGTAGAGGACCCTCCCCTCCCGCTTCCCGCCGATCAGCACCTTCGCCCCTTCGGAGACCGCCTCCCGGATCCAGCTTTCCGCCCGGATCGCCTCCGCCTCGTCGATCATCGGCCCGACCTCGCAGTCCTTGTCCAGGGGGTTCCCCACCTTGAGTTTCGCCGTGGTCTCCACGAACCGTTTCGTGAACTCCTTGGCGATCGATTGATGCACGTAGAGCCGCTGCAGGGAGATGCAGACCTGGCCGGAGTTGGCGAAGGCGCTGACCGCGCATCGGGGGATCGCGGCGTCGAGGTCCGCGTCGGGCTCGATGATCGTCCCCGAGTTGTTCCCGAGCTCCATCGTGACCTTTTTCAGCCCCGCCTTCCGGATGATCGATTCCCCCACCGGCGGGCTTCCCGTGAAGGAGATCTTCGCGACCCTCGGGTCGGTCGTCATCCACTCCCCCACCGTGCCCCCCGAGCCGACGACGACGTTCATGACCCCGGGCGGAAGACCCGCCTCCTCGAGGATCTCCCCGAGACGGATCGCCGTGAGCGGCGTGGTGGATGCCGGCTTGAGGACGAGCGTGCAACCCGCCGCCAGCGCCGGCCCCACCTTGTGGGCGACGAGGTTCAGGGGGAAATTGAACGGCGTGATGGCGGAGACCACTCCCACGGGGCAGCGCAGGTAGAACCCCACCCGCCCCTCGCCCGCGACGCTTGCGTCCATCGGGATCGTCTCGCCGTGGACGCGCTTGGCCTCCTCGGCGGAGAACTGGAAGGTCTCGACCGCCCGCGTCACCTCTCCGAAGGAGTATTTCCAGGCTTTCCCCGCCTCCCGGCAGATGATCGTGGCGATCTCGTCCTGATGTTTCGCGAGCAGCTGGCTCGTTTTCTCGAGGATCCGGAAACGCTTGTGGGCGGGCAGGCGCGAGTACGAGGGGAATGCCGCATGGGCCGCGCCGATCGCTTTTTCGACCGTCTTTTTCGACGCCACCGGGACCACCCCGATCGTTTCCCCGGTGTACTTGTCGATGACCTTCATCGTCTCCTTGTCCTCGATCCATTTCCCGTCGACCAGCAATCGGTACGAGTTTGCTACGGCCATAGGGCTCCTCCTGGTGGTAGGTCGATGGGCTGCGGAAAACCCCGGCGGGACCGGACCGGCGGGGGGCCCATGATCAGAAGTTTACCGCGGCGCGGATCGCCTCGAGCGCCCGGCGGGCGTCCGGTATGTACGTCTTTTCGAGGGCGTACGGGAACGGCGTGTCGAAGCCCGTCACGCGGGCGATGGGCGCCTTGAGATGCAGAAACGACCTCTCCTGGATCAGCGCCGACAACTCCGCCCCGAACCCGCAGGTCCGGGGCGCCTCGTGCAGGACGATCGCCCGGCCGGTCTTCTGCACCGACCGGTCGACCGCCCCCACGTCGAGGGGCCAGAGCGTGCGAAGATCGATGATCTCGACGCTTACCCCCTCCTTGTCCGCCTCCTCCGCGGCCGTATCCGCCACCGGGACCATCGCCCCGTAGGTGATGAGCGAGACGTCCGTTCCCTCCCGCACGATCCGCGCCACCCCCAGGGGGACGGCGTATTCCCCTTCGGGTACCTCGCCCTTTGCGATCCGGTAGAGCGCCTTGGGCTCCAGGAAGATCACCGGATCCGGGCCCCGCATCGCGGAAGTCAGAAGCCCCTTTCCGTCCGCGGGGGCGGACGGCATGACAACCGTAAGCCCCGCGGTATGGACGAAATACGCCTCCGGGCTCTGCGAGTGGTACAGACCTCCCTTGATCCCTCCCCCGGACGGGGTCCGGATCACGACGGGCGCGGGGAACTGGCCCGCCGACCGGTACCGGAACTTGGCCAGCTCGGACACGATCTGCTCGAAGGCGGGATAGATGAAATCGACGAACTGGATCTCGGCAACGGGGCGCAGGCCGTAAAGCGCCATCCCGATCGCCATACCGACGATCCCCGACTCCGCGAGAGGGGTGTCGATCACCCGTTCCGGGCCGAACCGTTCCCAAAGCCCCTCGGTCGCCCGGAAGACGCCCCCGTTTTTTCCGATGTCCTCCCCGAGGAGGACGACCGCGGGATTCCGCTCCATCTCCTCGGCCAGCGCGGAGTGGATCGCCTGGATGAGCGTCATGGTCGCCATCGGGTCATCCCTCCCCGCCCGAGAGGAGCTTTCTCTGCTCGGCCAGGTGCCACGGCATCTCCGCATACACATCCTCTACCAGTGACTCCGGGGAAACCGGCGGGGCGCCCTCGCACTCCTTCACGGCCCGTTGGACCTCTTCTCTCGCCTCCTCCGCCAGGGTCTCCGCCGTCTTCCCGTCCACGACGCCCGCCCGCCGAAGATACTCCGCAAACCGGCTAACGGGATCCCGCTTCGCCCAATCGGCACGTTCCTCCTCGGGCCGGTAGCGCGTAGGGTCGTCCGAGGTGGAGTGCGGCCCCATCCGGTAGGTCAGCGCTTCGATGAGCGTCGGTCCGCCCCCGGCCCGGGCTTTTTCGAGTGCGTCCCGGGTGACCTTGCACACCGCAAGGAGGTCGTTCCCGTCCACGCGGACCCCCTCGAACCCGTACGCGGCAGCCTTTTCCGCGATCGAGCCCGAAGCCGTCTGCTTTGCGAAAGGAAGAGAGATCGCATACTGGTTGTTGCTGCAGAAAAAGACGGTGGGGGTCCCGTAGACGCCGGCGAAGTTCATCGCCGCGTGGAAATCGCCCGTGGAAGAGCCCCCGTCGCCGAAGAAGGCGATGACCGCGATTTTGTCCCCGCGGAGCTTCGCGGCGTAGCCCGCTCCCACCGCCTGCGGCAGCTGGGTGGCGACGGGGCTGGACACCGATACCAGGTTGATCGATCGGTCGCACCAGTGGTTGGGCATCTGGTGCCCCTTGATCGCGTCCGAGGCATTGCCGAACAGCTGCCCGACGATGGAGGAGAGCGGATAGCCCCGTACGAGAGCTGCACCTTGATCCCGGTAGGAGGGGAAGACCCAGTCTCCTTCTTTCAGGGCGAAGCCGGAGCCGATCTCCGACGCCTCCTGTCCGGTGCTCGGGACGAAAAACCCGATCCGGCCCGACCGCTGGAGACTGATCGCCTTTTCATCCAGGGCCCGGAGGAGGAGCATCTTCCGGAACAGAAACAGGAGGTCCTCGTTCGGCAAGGCTGGGTCCAGCGCCGGATCGACCGAACCGTCCTCCCGTAGCACTGACAGCAACGGCGGTTCCATATCGCTCTCCGTTCCCCGAGATCGTTCGTTTGGCTTTTTCTCCATTTTATCCGATGACCCGCCGGACGAACCGGTTTCCTCCCCCCGCGTCACCTCCTCCGGATCACGCCCTGTTTGCGGAGGTCGGCGATCTGCTCGTCCCGGTAGCCGAGCTTCGCCAGTATCTCCTCGTCGTGTTCCCCAAGCCGTGGGGACCGTGCGGGCGGGGCCGTCCTCCGATGTCCGTCCCCTTCCCGGTCCCGCGAGAGAAACTTCAGGGGAAGCCCGGGCTGCCTGTCCCTTCCTCCGAGCGGGGATTCCACCTCCACGACCATCCCCCGGGCTTGTGCGTTCGGGTGTTCGAACGCCTCCCCGAGCGACAGGACCGGCGAGAAGCAGACATCCTTGTCTTGAAAAAAGGAAACCCATTCGTCCCTCGTCCGGGAAGCAAAGATTTTTCCCATCTCCGCCTTGACGCGCGCACCTTCGTCGCCCGTTGCATACTGCAGGCCGATGAGATCCTCCCGCCCCAGCGCCATCACCAGGTTTTTCCAGAACCAGCTCTCCAGGGAACCGACGCTCACGTACCCGCCACACCCGCACCGGTACGTCTCGTAGCACGGAAACATCCCCGTGAGGATCATGGCCCCGCGCTCCGGGGGAGGCATCCCGGAAAGGACCGCAGCCGCGTGGATCGAAAGCATCGCCATCGTTCCGTCGGTCATGGAGATGTCCACCCAACGCCCCCTCCCCGTGGTCTGCCTCGCATGGAGCGCCATCAGGATCCCGGTCAGGGCCATCATCGCCCCGCCGAACAGGTCCCCGATCTGGACGGACGGGATCGCAGGCGGCGTTTCCTTCCGCCCGCATAACCCGAGCACGCCGGCGTAGGAGATGTAGTTGATGTCGTGCCCCGCCACGTCCCGCATCGGGCCGGTCTGCCCGTACCCCGAAATGGAGCAGTACACCAGGCGCGGGTTCGCCCCGGAAAGCGTGGCGTAATCGACCCCGAGCCGCTGCACCACGCCGGGGCGGAAACCTTCGACCACGACGTCGGCTTCTTGCGCGAGGGTGCGGAAGATCTTTTTCCCCTTCTCCGACTTCAGGTCGAGCGTCATGCTGCGCTTCCCGCGGTTGAGATACCGGTCCGCGGGGCTTTGACCCCACTCCTCCCCCGAGAAGGGGTTGCGCACCCGCGGCGACGGTTCGTCCACCTTGACGACGTCGGCGCCGGAATCGGCCATCATCAGCGTGCAGAAAGGGCCGGGAAGCTGGAGCGACAGGTCGAGGACCCGGATACCGGCAAGCGGCGACATCGGCGTATCCCCCGGAGTTCTTGTGCTATCGTATTCCGCGTATGGAACCGGAAGCCCCCATCGCACTGGACAGGGCGATCTTTCTTTCCGACGCCCACCTGAGCCAGGATGACCTGCACACCCGAAATTTCCTGAGCCTGGCGGAAGAGGCCGCGGCCGAAGGGATCGCCCTGTTCCTGCTGGGCGACATCTTCGACCTGTGGTTCGGGTCCCCGGGGCTTACGTTCAAGTTCCAGAAGCCCGTGATCGAGCGCCTGCAGGAATTGCGGCGCGGGGGCCTTCGCTTATATTACGTGGAGGGAAACCGGGATTTCTATCTGAAAAAAACCCACGAAGGAAGCACGTTCCACGCCGTCTCGGAGGGGGAGATGCGCGCCGCGGTGGGATCCCGGATCGTGTCCCTGTCTCACGGCGACACCGTGAACCGGGCCGACCTCGCCTACCGGTTCTGGAAGACCCTGTCGAAGAATCCCCTGGCCTACGGCGTCCTTTCCGTCCTGCCCCCCTCCCTCGTGCTCCCGGTCGCCGACCGCCTGGAGAGGAAGCTCAAAAAGACCAACCCGCGCTTCAAGGAATCGTTCCCGGAGAGGGAGTCCCGCGAGTTCGCCCTTCGGATGTTCGCCTCCGGCGTGGACTTCGTCATCCTGGGGCACTTTCACACGGAGCGGATCCTGCGTTTCGCCCAAGGCGAGGCGACCAAGATCCTCGTGATCCTTCCCTCGTGGAAGGAGGAGTGGCGGTACTTCACCCTCACCGCGGAGGGAGAGTACGGCTTCCGGAACTTCCGGCCCGACGCGCCGCTACTTTGATCCTCCACTAGCCGGCGGCTCCGGACGGATCGTCTTCCCCATCAGGACGACGAAGAGGATCCCGGCGGCCGCCTCGATCGTTCCGAAGAGGAGGGCGATCCGGTCCAGGCCGAACCCCACGGGCATCATCGCGCCGGCGAGCAGGCCGGCGAGGCCGATGTTCGCGAGCCAGAACTGCGCTTCCGCCCATCCGATGTTCCCCACTTTCGGGAGCCCGAAGAACATCGTCGGGATCAGTTTGTACCCGATGCCGTAGATGAGGAACAGGACGAACCCGACGAGAAGCATGTGGACGTGGACGAACTGGAAGTTGTCGTTCCCGAAGGCGAGCATCCCCACGCCGAGCAAAAGCCCCAGGACGAGGTAGAAGAAGGCGACGCGGATGTACCGCCGGCAAAGCCGGTTCAGGCGGTCCTGGGTTTTCCGCTCGAGGAAGGACAGATCCGTCGTCATGTCCCCTGTCCCCCCGCCGCGGCAAACGCGAGGGCGGGAAGCGAGGGGTCGGCCTGGAAGACGACCCGGGAGCCGCACAACTTCTCCAGCCGGCCGATCTCCTCCCGCTTCTGGTTCACGATCGCCTCCAGCAGGGAGGGCGAAACCCGCAGGACGAGTTCCTTCCCCTGCTCGTGGGCGAGGTCTCCGTGGATCCTCCGCATCAGCTTCACCACCGCCGCGTCGAGCGTGGAGAGATATCCCGTGCCGCTGCACACCTCGCACGCCTTGAACATCACGTCGTAGAAGGATATCCCCATCCTCTGCCGGCTGATGGCCACCAGGCCGAACTTCCCCAGGCTGGAGACGTCGGCCTTCGCCTTGTCCCGTTTCAGCCCCTCCTTGAGGATCCGCTCCACCTCCTTGTTGTGGTTGCGGTGCTCCATGTCGATGAAGTCCACGACGATCAGCCCCCCCATGTCCCGGATCCGGAGCTGGCGGGTCACCTCGGCGGCCGCCTCCTTGTTCGTCCGGAAGGCGGTGTCCTCGATGTCGCGGTCCTTGGAGGACCTCCCCGAGTTGACGTCGATGGACCACAGCGCTTCGGTCCGGTCGATCACGATGTGCCCCCCCGACGGCAGAGGCACCTTGCGAATACAGGCCCGCTCGATCTGTTCTTCCAGGTTGAACTTGAAGAAGAGGGGGCGCTTCTGCTGGTACAACTTGAGCTTGCTTTTCTGCTTCGGGTAGTAGACGTCGAAGAAATCCGACGCTTTCCGCAGGGAGGCGGGCGAATCCATGAGGACCTCGACGATGTCCGAGGAGTAGTTGTCCCGAAGGGTCCGGATGACGATGTCCTGCTCCTCGTAGAGCAGCGCGGGGGCCTTCTCGGCGCGCGCCCCCTCCACCGTCCGGTCCCACAGCTTGATCAGGTTGGTAAGGTCCGCCCGGAGGTCCTTCAGCGGCTGCCCCGCCCCCACGGTGCGCACGATGAATCCCAGGTGGTCGGGGTATGTGAGCTTCTCCATGTTCTTCCGGATCCGCTCCCGATCCTTCTCGCCGGTGATCTTCTTCGAAATGCCGTACCGCTTCATCCCCAGCATCATCACCAGGTACCGTCCCGCGATGCTGATGTACGACGTGACCGCCGCCCCCTTGATGGGCGACTCCTCCTTGGTGACCTGCACGAGGATCTCCATCCCCGGGCGCAGATGGGGCCGCCGGTCCCCCTCGTTCCACGTTTCGAGATTTTCGATGAGTGCCCCGCCGCAGTATTCGTTCAGGGGAAGAAACCCGTGCCGCCCGCCGCCGAATTCGACGAAGGCGGCCTCGATCGCCTGGGCGACATTGACCACGCGCGCCTTGTAGATGTTCCCCTTGAACTGCTTCTTGCGCTGGTTCTCCACCTCGAAGTAGTCGAGAACGCCGTCACTGACGATGGCGACGCGGATCTCCTCGGGATGGGTCCCGTCGATGAGCATCCCCTTCTTCGGACCCTTTCCGGCCGGAACCTCTTCCCCCTCCTCTTCTTCCCCGACCTCTTCCTCCCCGACCTCCTCTTCCTCGGCCCGGGCGGGTTCCTCGGACAACGTCCCTTCGGCCCCCGCGGGAACTTCCGGCTCCGGGAGGGGAGCATCCTGCGCACCGCCCTCGGCGGCTGCCGCCTCCTGCCCGGCGTCTGCCGTTCCCTTCTTCCCCCGTCGCCTTCCGCGCCTGCGGCCCCGGCGGCGTCCTTTCCGCTCCGTTCCCGCCGCTTCCCCGGTTTCCGCGGTTTCCCCGGAGCGCGCCTGCGCCTCCTCCCCACCGGCCTGCCGCTCGACGGTCGGCCCTTCCGCCGGTTCGGCCGGTTCCTGCCCGGCGTCCCCTTCCTCCCGCATCTCCCCCGCGCCTTCGCCCTCCGGTGCGGCCGCGGGCATTTCCTCCCCCGGAACCGCTGCGGCCTGCTGTTTTCCGCGGCCCCGGCCCCGCCGGCGGCTCCGGCGGCGACCTTTCCGGACGCCGTCCTGCGAGTCGATCGCCTCGGCGACCTCGAGATTTTCCGGCGCCGCTTCGACCGGCTCGTCGGATACGGTCCGGCTCTCCGGCCCTTCCGCGGAGGGAGTTCCTGCCTCCCCGCCGGCGGCGGGTGTCCCGGGCGCCTCGCTCTCCTTCTTCCTGCGCGGGCTCCGTTTCCAGTACCTTCGTTTCTTTTTCTCTTCCGTCATGAAATTCCTCCTCCGATGTAGCCCCTCCGTTCGGGGGGCCGTTCGCCCGCCCTCCGCGCCCTACCCAGCGCCGCGGTCCCTTTTCCGCGCTACGCCGGTCCCGTTGGCCAGGAACCGGGGAAGGACCCGGGGAAGGTCGCACACGTCCTCGATGACCGCGTGCGCGGGAAATCCCTCTTCCCGGCCTCCCACCCAGACGGAGAACATCCCCAGTTCGCGGGCCGGGACCAGGTTCTCCCGAAGGTCCTCGCAGAAGAGGGAATCCCTCGGGCTGGTCCCGTTCGCCCGCAGAAGCTTCTCGTACGGGTAGCGGGACGGCTTGGCGATATATTCCATGAACTCGATCCCGTAAATCCCGTCCATCAGGTCCGAAACCCCCAGCGCCGAGAGAACCCGGCGGGCGTACGATTCGGACCCGTTGGTGAACACCACGCGCCTGCCCGGCAGGCAGGAGAGCATCGCCCCCAGTTCCGGTCTCGGCGGCACGATCTCGGGGATGGGGACATCGTGAACGAACTCGAGATACTCGGAGGGGGACACCCCGTGATGATGCATGAGCCCGCGCAGCGTCGTCCCGAACTCCCGGAGGAAATCCTTGCGGACGCGTCCGGCCGTCGGCGGGTCCACGCCGAGCCGGTCCTGCACATAGTGCTCGATCCGGGCATCCACGAGCCTCCACAGGTGAACGTGGGGAGGGTAGAGGGTGTTGTCCAGGTCGAAGACGAACAACGGTTCCGAGGCCATCCCGTTAAGCTCCCCCGATCTCCACGGCGGAAACGGCGAGAGACGGGCACCCCGTCCTTCCGAACCACCGGAAATCGTCCCCGACGGCCACGACGTCCCGGAAAAGCGAGAGGACGTTCCCGGAAACGGCGAATCCGCGGACCGGTTCCTTCTCCTCGCCCCCCTGAAACCGGACTCCCGAGGCCCCCACGGAGAAGTCTCCCGACACCGGATCCGCCGTGTGGATCCCCAACAGCTCCTTCAGGATCACGCCCTCCCCGAGCTCCGACAGCATCTGCCCCACGGTCCGGTGTCCCGCCGTCATGCGCAGCCCGCCCGTGCCGACTGCCGGAGGAACCTTGGGCGACGGCCGCCTGAGGCTCGCCGTCGTCCCCGTCCCGATCCTCCTTCCCCAGAACGAGTCGGCCAGGAACGAGGCGAGCGTCCCGCTCCGGATCAGGACGTTCCGGCGCGAGGAAACCCCTTCTCCGTCGAAGACCGTGGCCCCCGCCCCCTGCGGGTCGAGCGGGTCGTCGACCACCTCCACGCAGGGCGAGGCGACGGTCCGGCCGATCTTCCCCGCGAAGATCGATTTCCCCTTGGCGACCTGCGGGGCGAGAAACGAGGGGGCCAGCACCTCGAGAAGGTCGGCCGTCACCCCGTTCTCCAGGAGGGCGGCGGCGCGGCCGGTCGGCAGGGTGCGGCTCCCGAGCATCCGGAGAGCCCTCCCCCCGCTCTCCTCCGCGATCCCGTTCGGCTGAAGGTCTACGAGCCGTCGGGCGAACCCGAACCCGTATCCCGTCTGCCCCTCCGCCCCCTCCTCGGCCACGGAGTCCACGGAGGCGTAATACCAGGACTCGCGCTGGGCGCCTTCCCTCCCCCGGGAGTTCCGGAACCACTCCCCCGCCACCGTCTCCGTGAGCGACGCGGTCCGCACCCGCTTCATCCGGGGATCGAGGGCGAGTGCGCGGCTTTCCAGCTCGCGGGCGAAGTCCGCCTTTTCGTGATCCCCCACCGTTTCGCAGGAAGGGTCGTAGAGTTGCGGTACGCGGTGCTCTCCGGCCCCCGGGGGACATTCCTCCCCGTCCTCCGGCAGACCGTAGGCGTCATCCCGGTCGGAGGCGTCCGCGCAGAAGATCGCCGCCTCCACGGTATGACGAACGTCGTCCTCCCCCTCCCCGAACCCGTAGGAAAAGCCCATCCTCCCCTCCCGGAAAACGCGGACCCCGAGGGAAACCGTATCCGAGAAAGAGATGGCGTCGATCCCGCCTTCGCGCGCCTCGTACCTGCGGACGCGGGCGCGCCGGACCCACAGCTCCGACTCGCCCCCGCCCCGGCGGGAGACCTCCCGTTTCACCAGACCGAAGAGCCGGTCAGGCACGCAGCAACCCGGACAGATCGGACACCAGGGCGACCTCGTCGCAGTCGGGGAACTTGGAACACTTGAGACAGTCCGTCCAGATCTTCTGGGGCAGTACGGACTTGTCCACCCGGACAAACCCCATCTTCTCGAAGAACTCCGGCTTGTAGGTCAGGGCGAAGACCCGCAGGATGCCGAGGACGATCGCCTCGGAGACGCACGCCTCGACGAGCTTCGTCCCCACCCCTTTCCCCATGTGCCCGTCACGAACGGCAAGCGAACGCACTTCGGCCAGGTCCTCCCACATGATGTGGATGGCGGCGGACCCGATCACCTCGCCGCCGTCGCCGGTGTACACGAAGTAGTCGCGCAGGTTCTCGTAGATTTCGCTCAGCGCCCGGGGGAGCATATCCCCCTTGCGCGCGTAGTCGGCGATCAGTTTCTGGATGGCCTTGACGTCCCCCATCCGGGCCTTTCGGATCATCCCCGCGCCGCTCCCTCGATCAGTTCCCTCGCGTGCGCCTGCGCTTCCTCGGTCACGTCGGCTCCCGAGATCATGCGCGCAAGTTCCTTAATCCTATCCTGTTTCGACAACGCTTGCACCCCGGTGGCGACCGAGCCTTTCCCGGACTGCTTGACGACCAGCAGATGGGCGTCCGCGAAGGCGGCCACCTGCGGAAGGTGGGTGACGCAGACCACTTGCGCCGTCGCGGAGAGTCCTCTCAGGCACGCCCCCACGCGCTCCGCCACCCTGCCGCCGATCCCCGTGTCGATCTCGTCGAACACCATCGTCCGGTTCCCCCGCCCCCGCGCGGAGGCATTGCGGAGAGCGAGCATGACGCGCGAAAGCTCCCCTCCCGAAGCCGTCGTGGAGAGAGGGCGCATCTCCTGACCCGGATTCGCGCAGAACAGGAACTCCGCCTCGTCGAACCCGTGCGCCGAGAGGGATTCCGGCCCGGGCGGGCGGGAAACGAGTTCGACCCGGAACTTCGCTCCGGCAAGCGCCACCCGGGAAAGCTCCTTCCCGACCGCGGGCCCCATCCGTTTCGCTCCCTCGCGCCGCTTCCTGCCAAGCTCCGTGGCCGCGCGCACGCCTGCCTCCTCCTCGTTCCGCAGCTGCTCCCGCAACCGTCTCGCCTCCTCCTGCGCCCCCTCGAGCCTCTCCCGCTCCGCCCGCAGTTCCGTGAGCATCGCCAGAAGCCCCGGCACGTCGGTCCCGTATTTCCTCCTCAGGCGCCGGATCTCGCTCAGCCTTTCCTCCGTCCTTTCCATCGCTTCGGCCGACAGGTCGACCGCCGCCGACAGCCCGGAAAGCTCCCGGGCCAGTTCCTGCGCCTCGATCCCGAGCGACCGGACGCGCTCCACAAGGCCGGCGATCCTCGGGTCGACCGCCGCCGCCTCCTTCAGCCTCGCGGCGGCGAAGGAGAGCGAGGCGACGGAGGAATGCTCCGAGGAGGAAAGGGCGTCTTCGGCCCCCCGGAGGGCCGAAAGCACCTTCGCGGCGTTGCGGAAGAGTTGGAGGTCCGCGGCGAGTTTTTCCTCCTCCTCGGGGCTCAGGGCGGCCCGGGTCAGCTCCTGGACCTGGAAATCGAGGTGCTCCCCCCGCTCGCGCGCGTTCGCCCCGCGCGACTCCGACTCCTCCACGTTCCTCCGGAGGGCGGAGATCCGCCGGTAGAGGCCGCGCATCTCCGCCGCCTCCTGCGCGGTTTTCGAAAAATCGTCCACCGCCGACAGCGCGGCCGCCCGCGACAGGAGGTGGACGACGCTGTGTTGCCCCACAAGCTCCACGAGCAGCGGCGACAAGTCCGCGAGGGCGGTCTGCGAGACCATCCGGCCGTTGAAATAGGCCCGGCTGCGCCCCGCGGCGGGGATGACCCGCCGGAGCACCAGTTCCTCCTCCCACGGAAAGCCCGCCTCCTCCCACGCCTCCTTGAGGTCCGCGCGCCCGGAGAGGTCGAAGCGCGCGGACACCTCCGCTTCCGCCTCCCCCGACTTCACGGCCGTCGGGTCCGCCCTCTCTCCCAGCGCGAGGCGGACCGCCTCCACGAGGATCGATTTGCCCGCCCCCGTCTCCCCCGTGACGATGTTCAGCCCCGGCGCGAACGGCACGCGCACGTCGCGGAAGATGGCGAGATTGCGTACGGAGAGTTCGATCAGCATCTGGGGGAAGGAGTCACCGCTCTCCCCACTTGAGCTTTGTCCGAAGAACGGCGAAGTAATCCTTGAAGGGGGAGCGGAAGAAGCGGAGCGGCGCGGACGCCTTCTTCACCTCGATCACGTCATCCGCCCGGATCCCGAGTCCCACCTGCCCGTCCAGCGTGAGGAAGACGTCGGTCTCCCGGGACCGCAGCTTCACCCGGACCTCCATGTCGTCGGGGATGACGATCGGCCGGTTCGTAAGGGTGTGCGGACAGATCGGGGTGATGACGATGGCGCGCAACGTCGGATAGAGAATCGGCCCCTGCGCGGCGAGGGAGTACCCCGTCGAGCCGGTGGGAGTGGAGATGATCAGCCCGTCCGCCTTGAACGACGAGAGGAACATCTCATCGATCGTGGTCTCGATGTCGATGATCTTGGCGAGCGCCCCCTTGTTGACGACGACATCGTTCAGCACCGTGTAGTTGGCGACCCGCTCCCCCATCCGGTGCACGTGGGCGACGAGCATCATCCGCTCGTCGTAGGCGAAGTCGTAGTGGAAGATGCGCTCGAGTACCGGATACAATTCCTCCAGGGTGATCGCGGTCATGAACCCGAGCGACCCGAGGTTCACCCCGAGAATCGGCTTCCCCGAGATTCCCACGACCCGCGCGGCGGAGAGAAGCGTCCCGTCGCCTCCGATGACGATCAAAAAGTCGCACTTGTCCGGGAGGTTCGATCGGGGCACGGCATCGCCGTGCTGCACGAGCGCGGCGGTCTCCTTGTCGAGCACGACGCGTCTTCCGCGCGCCTCGATCCATTCGGTCAGGTCGGAAACGATCTTCTTCGCCCGGGGATCGGTGTGCTTGGCGATGATGCCGGCGCACTTCATGGTGAATCAGGATAATATATCGGAAGGAAATGGGAAAGGAACGTTTTCCCGCCCCGACCTCTGCGTGGGACTCGTTGCGCGTCTTCGAAACCATCGGGTTCATGGACCGTGCTCGTGGACAAGAGGAGGGTTCCCTTGCCTTCGTTTTCCCTTCCGAAGGCGTCCCGGGGAAGAATCCTTTTTCCCCTTTAAAAAGAACGGTCACCACGATTCCCGATCGATGCGGGAATTTCTGAAACGCTCTTCCAGCCCTTGATGAGAGGGACTTTGCGGGCGGTCGTCTTTTTCGATCGACCATTTCCATCGGTTTTCGCAATGGTTACCCAGGGGCAGGAGATTTACCTTGACGGGGAATAAAAATCCTCGTTCAATTTCCTTGAGAGGTTTCTTCTTACGGTCAACCAAACGATCGATTCCGTGCTCCATCGGTGATGTCATGGCACCCGGGAAATTCCCGGTTTGCCTTTGTCGGAATCGTATCCTCTTGGGGTAACGCGACGCAACATATTCCTTGGTTGTTTGGAAACCTCACCGGGTCGATGGAAAAAGAGGTTCGGGGGGACGATATGGCAAAACTGGACTTCGGGATGGCGATGGTATTGGCAAGGTTCGCCGGAAAAGAAGGAACCCCCTCCCCGGAAGGGAAAAAGATGCCGAAGGCGAACCCGCAAGCACAGGCCGGTTTCGAGAAACGGAAAATCCTGATCGCCGGTTCGTGGTTGAAAATCCCCAAAGTAGAAAGGATTCTTCTGCCTTCCGACCCTTCCGAAAAGGATCTCTGAGGCGGAAGCGATCCTTCCAAGCAAAACCCCCCGGCGAGATTCCCCGCCGGGGGGTTTTTTCGTTCCCAGGTAGAAACCCTGAAATTGTGAGGGATTACTTGGCCTTGACTACGTTGGCCGCCTGCGGTCCCTTGGGACCCTGGGTGATGTCGAACTCGACCCGATCCCCTTCCTGGAG
>DATEXR010000294.1 GCA_035256765.1 Candidatus Deferrimicrobiaceae bacterium
GGCGATCCGAACGGCGATCTCCCGGGCCTCCGACCCGTCCCGCGCCGCATGGACCACCGCGCCGAGGTTCCTCGCCTCGGTGATGAACCGGGCGAGGTGCGCGTCGAGATTGTCGAGCGCCTCCTGCCGGATCCGCGAGGCACGCTCCCTCGCGCCCTCGAACCGGGGATATTCGGCCACGGCGGCGGCCCGTCTCTCGAGAAACGTTTTCGTGGTCCGGGAAAGGGCGACCTGGAGCGTGCGGTCGGCCAGCGCTTTTTCCGAGTTGCGGAAGAACCCCGATGGCTTATAAATCGAATGCTTAGGCAATTCAACCCTTTGCCGTTTTGTTCGTTTTGGTGATTTTATCGTTTTTCGCTGTTATATGCCATACAAACAGCCATAGGGGACGGTGAAGGGGCTGAATGGTGATTCATTCAGGGGTGTCGGGAAGGGGTGCTTCCCTTCCCACGATGTACGGGAGCAAACAGGATCTTGGGATACTCCGGGGATAGCCGCCGCTGATCCCGGTGGGCGACAAGGGTGACCTCCTCGACGCCCTTCCCCGGCTTGCGGATCGAGCGCGAGGAGAAGCGGCGAATCCGCGGCACCGCGGCCTGACGCCGCCGGCGGGGATGGAACGCACAAGGGTCAAGCGGCACATCCCCGGGCGGGGTTTTTAACGCCGCGTCCGCCACTTGACGGCCTCCTGGAACATGAGCACCAGCCCTCCCAGGGAAAGGGCCACGGACGCCTCTGCGGGGGAAAGCGGCACGGTCCCGAACACGCCCTGAAGCGCCGGCACGTAGACCAGCGCCGCCTGGAGGCCCAGCGTCAGCAGAACCGCCCCGAAAAGCGGCTTGTTCGTGAGCAGTCCCAGACGGAGGATCGGAGCGCGCTCCGACCGCATGGCCAGCACGTTTCCCATCTGCGCCACGGTCAGGGTCGAGAACACCATCGTCTGCCAGCTTTCGCTCCCGCCCCGCCACAGGACATATCCCCCCCCCAGCGAGACCAGCCCCACCACGAGTCCCCCCAAGAGGATGTCGCGCACCATTCCTCCGGCGAGCATATGCTCGGACGGCGGGCGCGGCGGCCGGCGCATCGCGTCGCCCTCGGCCGGCTCCATGGCGAGCGCCAGCGCGGGCGGGCCGTCCGTCACCAGGTTGACCCAGAGAATTTGCAGGGGGAGCAGGGGAAGGGGCATCCCGAGGAAGGGGCCGACGAGCATGACGAGGATCTCGCCGAAATTGCTCATCAGGATGTACCGGATGAACTTGCGCACGTTGCCGTAGATGGCACGCCCCTCCTCGACCGCGGCGACGATGGTGGCGAAATTGTCGTCCAGCAGGACCATGTCGGCCGCCTCTTTCGCGACGTCGGTTCCCGCGATTCCCATGGCCACTCCGATGTTCGCCTTCTTCAGCGCGGGGGCGTCGTTGACGCCGTCGCCCGTGACCGCGACCACGTGCCCCATCCTCTGCAGCTGCGTGACCACCCGTAACTTCTGCTCCGGGGACACGCGCGCGCACACCGACGCCTTCCCGAGGGCGAGCGCGAGATCGTCGTCGGAGAGGGAGGCGATCTCCGCCCCGGTCAGCGCCGGGCCGTCCTGCACGATCCCGACGGACCGAGCGATCGACAGCGCGGTCTGGACATGGTCGCCGGTGATCATGATCGGGCGAATCCCGGCGTCGCCGCACCGCCGCACCGCCATGGGAACCTCTGCGCGCGGCGGATCGGTTATTCCCATCATCCCAAGGAAGGCCAGTTCCCGTTCCAGCGACTCCGGGGACGGCCGGCCCGGAAGCTCCGGGAGCGTCCGGAACGCCACGCCCAGGACCCTCAACCCATCCCCCGCCATCCGGTCGTTCGCCGCGAGAATCCGTTCGCGCCGCGGCCCGGTGAGCGGCTCGAGTCCGCCCTTCG
The DNA here is from genome assembly GCA_035256765.1 of Candidatus Deferrimicrobiaceae bacterium. Taxonomy (NCBI): domain Bacteria; phylum Candidatus Deferrimicrobiota; class Candidatus Deferrimicrobia; order Candidatus Deferrimicrobiales; family Candidatus Deferrimicrobiaceae; species Candidatus Deferrimicrobiaceae bacterium. The sequence goes on from DATEXR010000294.1 coordinate 1,909, forward strand.
TCCGGACTGCGGTGCAGACCTCGAGGAGGCCGTCCACGGCGCCCTTCGTGAAGACCACGTAAGGCGCCCCATGCATTTCGGCCTCGATGGACGCAGAAAGGATCTCCGGGTCCCCGGAAAGGGCGTGCACCGTCGTCATGCGCTTACGGGCGGAATCGAACCCCGCCTCCGCCACCCGCGGGCAGTCCCTTTCCAGCTCGTCCTTGCGGAGCCCGGATCGCGCCGCAGCTTCCACAAGGGCCGCCTCGGTCGGGTCTCCCAGCACCCGTAGGGACGGATCTTCCGCCGCCGCGGGCGTGAGAATCGCGTCGTTGCACAGCGCTCCTCCCGCCAGCAGGAGGGTTCGGGCGGCCGTCCCGGGCTCCCCCGTATCGAGGCTTCCGTCCGCCCCCTCGAGGACGGCGACGCGCATCCGGTTCTCGGTCAGGGTCCCGGTCTTGTCCGAGCAGATCACCGTGACCTGGCCCAGCGTCTCGACCGAGGGAAGCCGGCGGATCAGGGCCCGGCGGCGCAGCATCCTCTGCGCCCCCAGGGCCAGCGCGATGGTGACGACCGCGGGAAGCCCCTCGGGAACGGCGGCCACCGCCATGCTCACGGCGGTCAGGAGCAGCGCCCCCAACGGCTCCCCCCGGAGGACCCCCAGGAGGAAGACCACGGCGATGAGGGCTAAGGCCGCGGCGGCGAGCGATCCGCCGAGCTGCGCCATCCGCCGCTGGAGGGGTGTGGGCTCCGGCGCAACGGACCGGATCATCCCCGCGATGGCGCCAAGCTCCGTGTCCACCCCGGTGGCGGTCACCGACCCCGCTCCGTGTCCCGAGGCGACGTAGGTTCCCGCGAACGCCATGTTCGTGCGGTCCGCCGGGAGGAGATCCTCCCCGGCGAGCGCGGCGCTCCCCTTGTCCACCGGTGCGGACTCCCCGGTGAGGGACGCCTCCTGGATGCGCAGATTGACGGCCGAGAGGATCCGGACGTCCGCGGGCACGAGGCTGCCCGCCTCCAGCAGGACGATGTCCCCGCGGACCAACAGCCGCGCCGGGATGTCGCGCACGCAGCCGTCCCGCCTAACCCTCGCCTCCGGCGCGGCCAGCTTCGTCAGCGCCGCCAACGCCTTTTCCGCGCGGTGCTCCTGGCGGAACCCGAGAAGAACATTCAGAACGACGATGGCGAGGATGGCGACGGTGTCCCCGAGGTTGCCCAACGCGGCCGACACGCCCGCCGCCCCCAGGAGCAACGCAACCAGCATCTGGAACAGCTGAGCTTTGAGGATTTCCGGGGTCCCCCGGCCGGCGGGGCCGGAGAGCTCGTTCGGCCTCCCTTCCTCCAGCCGACGGGCGGCCTCCGCCTCGGTCAACCCCCGCGCCGGATCACAGCCCAGCGCCCGGGTCACAGCGTCCGGGTCCAGCGTGTGCCAGGAAGACACGTTCCTCCTCCGCAGCGCAGGATGTCTGCGGCAATGCCCGGGCAAACCCCCGGTTCTCGGCCGCGGATCCCCTGGATGCCGGGGCCCCCGGGGAGCCGGGCGGGGATGCCCGGCCCCCCTTACCCGGCGCGTTGCGGGGCGGCGGAAGCCGCCTCGTCCGGTCAGGGTTCGTGGAAGCGGATGCGGTCCTTCGCCTTCTGCTTCAGGGTCTCGTCGAACTCGACCTTGTGCACTCTCTTCGCGTGGTCTCCGAGTGCCGCGAGGATCTCCTCCTCCGACTCGTCGTAGACCTCGAATCCGCAGTTCATCCCCATCGCCCTGCACGTGAGCTTTTTCTGCATCATGGCGTCTTCCTCCTATTCGATGGCGACCTTGCGGCTCTTCTTCCTGGCTTCCTCGGTCTTGGGGATCCGGATCTCTCGGACACCGTCCTGAAAGCGTGCCCTGGCCTTGTCGGTCTGCACGGGAGCGGGCAGCGGAAGGACCCTGCGCCGCCGGGCCCCCGGACATTTGCATACAGGATACATGACTTCTCTTGGGCCCGACACCCTCCCTTCCCCGTTCCCGCTTCCCAGAGGGGTTTCGACCCGAGGAAACTCCCCGGACGGTCGCCGCCCTTTTCGACGACTTCTCCTCCGACCCGTTCCCGGGGACTTACGGTCCGCAGGAAAACGACCGGGGACCGAACTTCTCCCCTCTTCTCCTTCCACCCCGACGTTCCACGTGTGCGTGGGGTTCGGGGACACACCATCCTATCGCGCGTATACTGACGGCGAAAGGCTGCCGGATGCGGCGTTGCGCGGGGGAGAGGGGGGTAGTGGTGTCGGGAAGATCGATCCGCCCCCGAAACACAACGGCCGACCGGAGGGAAATTCCCTCTTGGATAGGCAGCGTAAAAAGAAACTTCCTGTCGGGATGCCATATAATGAAATCGATTATCACGGGCAATCGGACAGGGGGCGGACATGACCACCCTGAAATCCCGATATGATGCGGCCCGAAGCGGCGTCGAGATCGCGGACGTCGGGTTCTTCTTTCTCCGGGTCGCCGCCCTGGCGGGAGCCGTCGCATGGCTCCTGGTCGCGCAGGTTCCGCCGGAAACGGTTTCGACCTTTCTCCGGATCGTGGCCTTCTTCGTAGCCTATGGCCTCCTGATCTACGCGCTGCTGTTTATCCGTTTCGACAGGAAGCGGGACATTTACAGGCTGTCGTTCCTCTTCGACCTCGTCTTCGTTTGCCTCCTGGTCGTCTACTCCGGCGGGTTCGCGAGCAGCTTCTTCATCGGTTTCTATCTCCTCACGGCCCTGCACGCCTTCTACTTCGGCTGGGTCAGCGGGCTCGTATCGGCGGCCGTGTGCGCGGCTGCCTATTATTCCGCCGGCGTCCGGGTGTCCGAACCCGAACTGGTCGACTACCTCCTCAAGGCATCCTTTCTGTTCCTCATCGCGATGCCGATCGGTCTGCTCTCCGGAGTCCTGCGGAGGGACAAGGAGAAGATCGAATGGCTGAACGAGGATCTCCGGCGGTCCCTGGAGAGGATGACGCTTCTCCAGAAAAAGCTGATGGAGGTGGAGAAGCTCTCGGCCCTGGGCCGGCTCACCGCCGATGTGGCCCATGAGATCCGCAATCCCCTCACGGTCATCGGGGGGTTCGCCAAACGGCTCGAGGATCGTCTCGGGGAGGACACGAAGGAAAAGAGGTACGCGCACGTCGTCGTCTCCGAGGTGGCGAGGCTGGAGCGGATCCTGCGGGACACGCTGATCTTTTCGCGCGATGCGAGGGTCCACTTCCGGTACGCGGACATGAACGAACTGCTCGTCCGGACCGCAATGGATTACGAAGAGGTCTGCCGGGAAAAAGGGATCGACCTGTCGGTCCTACCCGGACCGGGGCCGCCGCAGTGCATCGTCGACGACGACCAGATCCGCATGGCTCTCGGCAACCTCGTGACGAACGCGATCGACGCGATGTCCGGGGGCGGGACCCTGACCCTGGCGACGCGGACGGAGTGCGAGAACGGCGTCAACTATGTGGTCATCGACGTGGTCGACTCGGGTCACGGCGTCCCGCCGGACATCATCGACCGGATCTTCGAGCCGTTCTATTCCACGAAGGGAGTCGGATACGGGACGGGGCTGGGCCTGTCCATCTGCAGGAAGATCATGGAAGAGCACCGGGGCTCCGCGAGGGTGTCGAGCACACCGGGCAAAGGGTCGGTCTTCAGTCTCCTCATCCCCTATATCCCTTCGGAGGATGCGTTCAAGGCGCAGTGCTGGGAGGTCATGCGGTGCGGCGTGGAGGCGATCGACCCGGTCGGGAAGAGGTGCACGGCGTACCCGAACTTCGGACGGATATGCTGGTCCGTGGCGGGAACCATGGCCGACACGAAGGTCCAGTGCGTCGTTGCCGAGAAGATCGGCGACTGCCGGAAGTGCCCTTTCTACGAGATCGTCCAGCAGGCCGGCCCGGGATAGAACCTACGGGCCCGCCCCGGTGCCTCGGGTTACGCCGCGGCCCTGTGCGCGGGGGCGAAGACGGATCAGGCGAACTCCTGAGTATAGGAAGTTTCTTTTTTCGCTGGCCTGTCCAAGAGGGGATTTTCCTCCGGTCGGCCGTCCTGGTTCGGGGGCGTGTCGATCGTCCCGACGCTCCCGCGCCTCCTTCCCCCCGCTACGCCGCATCCGGCAGCCTTTCGCCGTCAGCATTCGCGCGATGGGATGGCGGGCAACCCGAAATCCCCGCGCACCTCGAACGTCGAGGTGGAAGGGGAGGAAAGGAGAAGGCCGATCCCCGGTCGCCTTACTGCGGACCGTAAGTCCTTGGGAACGGGTCGGGGGAGAAGTCGTCGAAAAGGGCGGAGACCGTCCGGGGAGGTTCAGGGGGTCGGAAGGCCTCGCGCCGTCGTGCGACTCCCCGGTGGGCATTCGAGTATCGGGTGTCCCTGGGTGGTCTTGAAGGGAGGGCACCTGGACATCGAAGGCGAGTCGATCGACGTGCTCTGCGGCGGCGGGGAGCTCCATTTCCTGCGATCGCCACGGTTGGATTCCGGAAATACCCACGGTACCGGCTGCACCTTCGCCTCCGCCATCGCCGCCGGGCTGGCCAACGGGCGGACGCCGCCGGAGGCCGTCCGGCAGGCCAAGGAGTCGTTACCGAGACGATCCGAAGCGGTCTTTCGATGAGAAGCGGTCGCGGCCCCACGAACCATCTGACCGGCGTCCGCAGCAGGTGGTGACGCGACGGTAAGTGCTGCTTTCGGTTTTCCCCCCACGAGCCGCCAGATGTCGTCGTCGAACGTCCCGAACTCGCTGCTCACGTCGAGGACCCGGCGGGCGTTCCCGATCGCCGTCATGGGATCGGCGCATCAGCGGATCGCTGTCCGCCCACCCGCACCGTTCCATCATGGACCTCATGGGATCGGCCGCCCCTTACTTCCTCCTCTCGAGCGTGAAGATTTCGATTTTTTCCTTCCCCTTCTCCCTCCACGTCCATTCCTGGACGATGCGGTCCCGGTCCTCGAAGGTCACTTCGAGCCGGTGCATATGGCCGGCGTCGGGAGAGGCCAGGTTGGTCGCGTCCACGAAATCGAAGACGATCCGCCGGCTCTCCGGCAAAACCGTCCCGGCGCGCATCCGCGGTTGGTTGTGGGCGGCGCAATAGTGCGTCATCATCAGGCTGTCGCCGTCCGGATGATAGAGGGTGACCATGTCGGATTCGTGGGGCATCCCGATCTTCTCCATCAAGGCGGAGCCACTCGAAACGAGCGCATAGGAGATCGTCACCGGCTTGCCGTCCCTGGACTTCCCCGTCCATTCCCCGACGAGGGACTTCATCTTTTCGAACCCGGCGACGGGCGGCGCCGTGGTCGGGACCGGATCCGCCAGCCCCGATCCGCCGACGAACGCCAGGAGCGAGCATACGACCGCAAGCGACCGAATCGTTTTCATGAAAAGGTTCCTCCCTTCCATTCCATAATTACGCCACGGCTCGGTACGCGTTGGCGAAGACGGTATTCGCGAATTCCTCCAGGGTCGTAGGCGTTGTGTTCTCCGCGTTCCGTCCCTGGGTGGAGCGGATCTTTCCCGCGTTGAAGCCGCGCTCCATCTCGAGCATCGCCTCGACAACGCTCCGGGACATCCCCATCCCGATCATCGCCTTGCGCGCTTCCTCCTCGGGGAACTGGACGTACGTGAGACCCGGGGTTCCGACCGCCTCGCCGAGGATGCGGGTGGCCTCGGACATCGTCAGGTCCCGGGGACCGAGCAGATAGCGGACCGAACGTCCGGTGAAGGACCCCTCGTGGAGCAGCCGGGCCGCCGCATCCGCGATGTCCTTCGTCGCGACCATGGGGATCGGAACGTCGGGCCGCACGGGGCTCCCGTTGACCCCCTGTGTCCGGATGACGGGGATGCTCCAGAGGTGGTTCTCCATGAAATAGGCCGGCCGCAGGTGTACCACGCCCGCTCCCATGAGCGTTTCGAGCTTCGACTCCAGGTCGTGCAGGCCCAGGATCGGGCCCGTTCCCTCGGACAGGTGCGCTCCGATGCTGCTCAAGGTCACGACGCGCGGCACGCGGGCCTTGGAAAGGGCCGAAACGAGGGAATCTCCGACCCGGTTCTGATACCCACGGATGTCGGGGGCGTCGTGTTTCGGGGGGATCAGGACGAACGCGCCCCGGACCCCCGCGAAGGCCTTCGCGAGAAAGGCCTCGTCCCCGAGGTCGCCCGGCCACGACTCCGCTCCATTCGAGGCCAGGGGCCCGAGGTGGCCCCGCTCCCTCCCGATGACGCGAACCGGTTCGCCGGCAGCCAGAAGCCACTCGGCGATCCTGGAACCGACGTTGCCCGACGCACCGCAGATCACGAAAGGCGATTTCATCGTCTGCCTCCTCTTCCCGCTTCGCGGATTTTCTTAACTAAGATGCCCCCCGCCGAAGGGAAGATCCGGGGCCGGGGACGGAAGTTCACCCCTTCTCGCACCACTCCCTGGCATTCAGGAAAAGCTTGAGCCACGGGGAGGCCTTCAAGGATCGCCTCCACTCCTCGGGCATCCAAGCCCACTGCCAGGTGAGGAACGTCCGCTCGGGATGGGGCATGATCGCCAGGTGCCGGCCGTCGGGGAAGCAAAGCGCCGCGATCCCATTCGCCGACCCGTTCGGGTTGAACGGGTACTGCATCGTCGCGCAGCAGGGGCAAGACGTTGGTCTGGAACAGGCCCCGCAGGACGACGGTATCGAAGGCGGGAGAGTGGACGAAGCCGCCGTCCGTCCGGAAGGCCCCTGCGGGAGCCAGGACATGCAGGTGGGGATGCCAGTTCCAAACCTCCCCGGCCGTCTGGAGGGAGACGATGGCGGCGGGAAGGGTGTCCTGACCGGTATCGTCGCGGAGGAACGCGGACACCGCCTTCCAGGCGCACAGCGCGAGTTGCGGAAGAAGCTTCCGCCGATACCGGGATGCCGGCCGCAGGATCTTGGGAAGCGCGAAGACTTTGATGCCGGTGCGGGACGGGGCGGATCACCTGCTCCCGGATGAACTTGGCCCATAGGGTGGCGCGCTTGGCGGAGCAGGAAGGGCAAAAACCTCGTTCTTCCTTTCTTTCCCAATCCGGCAGTTTTTCGACAGCCTCGTTGTCTCGGCCTTTCACGAGATGCCCGTATCGCTCGGTCATCGTGGCGTTCGTGCGGCCGACGATCTTGCCGATGACGTACAGGTCGACCCCCGCATCGATCATAGGGGTGACGAAGGTATGCCTGTTATGCCGAGCTCGGCGTAAGCGCCATACCAATGCCTCTCACCTGGCGATGGCCGGAGTCCCGCTGCTTACCGTCGGAAGGCTGTAAGTGTTGAAAGATAATTGACTTTTTCCGACAACTTTTTCCGAGTTGCGGACGAAGTGGCGGACGAGGGGCTCCCTCAGGGGACGGTCCCTTCGGAGCCCGCCAGGATCTCCGCGATGTGCACCGCGCGGACCGGGTAGCCCGACCGCGAGATCGTCCCCCCGATGTTCATCAGGCACCCGAGGTCCCCGGAGGTGACCACCTGCGCGCCGGTCTCGAGGATCCGCTCG
>DATEXR010000295.1 GCA_035256765.1 Candidatus Deferrimicrobiaceae bacterium
GCCTCGCGGATCCGGCAGGAGGCGCTCGACAATCTCGACGCGCACCTCGCCCGGTTCATCACCGAGGCGAGGAACCTCGGCGCGGTGGTCCATGCGGCGCGGGACGGGTCGGAGGCCCGGGAGATCGCCGTTCGGATCGCCCGGGAGGAAGGGGTCTCCCTCGCCGTCAAATCGAAGTCGATGGTCGCCGAGGAGGTAGGCCTGAACGACGCGCTCGAGGCCGCGGGGATCGAAGTGGTCGAGACCGACCTCGGGGAGTACATCATCCAGCTCGCGGGGGAGGCGCCGTCGCACCTCATCGCCCCCGCGATCCACAAGACGCGCGAGGAGGTTTCCCGTCTCTTCGAGGAGAAACTCGGGGAGCCGTACACCGAGGAGATCCCCGCGCTCACGCGGATCGCCCGCAGGCGGCTGCGGGACAAGTTCTTCTCCGCGCAGATGGGGATCAGCGGCGCGAACTTTCTGTGCGCGGACACGGGATCGGTGGTCCTTGTCACGAACGAGGGGAACGGCAGGATGGTAACCACCCTCCCGCGCGTTCACCTGGTCATCACGGGGATCGACAAGGTCATCCCCCGGCTCGCCGATCTGCCCGTCCTGATGTCGCTCCTCTCGCGAAGCGCCACGGGCCAGGCCCTCTCCTCGTACGTGTCCGTCCTGACCGGGGCGAAGCGCCCCGGGGACGCCGAGGGTCCCGAGAGGCTCCACATCATCCTTCTGGACAACGGGCGCACCGGGATCCTGCAGGGGAAGTACCGGGAGATCCTGAAATGCATCCGGTGCGGCGCCTGCCTCAACGTCTGCCCGGTGTTCCAGAGCGTCGGCGGGCACGCCTACGGCTGGGTGTACCACGGACCGGTGGGATCGGTCCTGACGCCGCTTCTTCTCGGGCTCCCGGAGTCGTCTCCCCTTCCCGACGCCAGCACGCTGTGCGGCGCCTGCGAGGAGGTCTGCCCCGTCAAGATCCCGCTTCCCGGGATGCTCGTGGAACTTCGGGCGGACGGGCGGGCGCAGGGGCTCAAATCCCCCGCGGAAGTCCTGGGGATGAAGGCCTTCGCGTCGGTGATGAGCCGCGCCGGCATCCTGGAAGCGTTCCAGAGGATGGCGGGGGTCGTCTCTCAGCTCCTCTTCAAGGAGCGGAAGGTCGAATGGCTCCCCTTCCAGCTTTCCGGCTGGACCGAGCGGCGCGATTTTCCCGCTCCCGCCCCCCAGCCCTTCCGGAAACTGTGGAAAAAACAGCGGGGGATCCGTCCGTGGACCCGGTGAGACGGACGGCCGAACTGCTGGACCGCGTCCGCGCGGCGCTGCGCGGCCGGACGGTGGCGGAACCGGGCCTCCCCTACGTCGCGTCCCGGGAGCCGGGGGGGGCGGGCAGCGTGCAGGAGAGGATCGATCTGTTCCGGCGCAAGTTCGAAGCGCTGGGCGGGACGTTCCTCGCGGGGCCCGCCGAACGCGTGATCCCGGGCCTGGGGGAATTGCTCCGCGTGGAGGGGGTCACCGCTCTCTTCTTCCCGGAGGAGGACCCGGCTTCCCGCCAGGTGGCGGACGACCTCGTCCCGTTCGGGCCGTTCCTCCTCGCCTCCCCCGGCGACGTCGTGCAGGCCGAGCCGCCGGTCTCGGCGGGAATCCAGTCCGCCGAGTTCGCCATCGCCGAGTCGGGCACGATCGTCCAGACCAGCCGGGGGGGGAAATCGCTTCTGCCGGGGCTCGCCTCGGACGTCCACGTCGCCCTCCTCGCCCCCGACCGGTTCCTGGCCGGGATGGAGGATTGCCTCGAGGCGCTCTCCGCCGACCCTCCCCGGAACATCTCCCTGATCACGGGGCCCAGCCGAACGGGGGACATCGAGCTGACCCTCACCGTCGGGGTCCACGGCCCCCGGAGGGTGATCGCGGTTCTGCCCCTACCAGCCGGCCACGTGTAACACGTGGAGCCAGCCCGAGATCGTGACGGCCGAGGTCGCCGTGGAGAGGACGATGATCGTCCCCGCGAGGTCGGTGTCCCCGTTCAGCTGCGACGCCATCACGTAGGTGATCACCGCCGTCGGGCACCCCATCATGATCACCCCCACGCGCAGGTCTTGCCCGGAAAGCCCCATCCACCGGTAGAGGGCGACCGCGATGGCCGTCAGCAGGAGGGTCTTCATCCCCGCCGCCAGCGACGCGACGCGGAACCCCGACCGGGCCCGCTCGAAGGAGAACGAACCTCCCAGGCAAAGAAGCGACAGCGGCAGCGTGGCCGAGGAGAGGATCTCCAGCGTGTTGTCGACCAGCCCGGGGAGGGGGAACTTCAGCATGCTCCAGACGATCCCGAGGAAGGAGGAGAGGATCAGGGGGTTGGTGACAAGCTGGAGCCCGATTCGGCGCGCGTTCTCCCTCGCGCGACCCTTCCCGTCGCCGTGCGGGAGGATGAGGGCGACGACCGCCAGGGAATTGAGCAGCGGGACCATGAAGCCCAGGAGGATCCCCCCTTTTCGCAGCCCGATGTCCCCGGCCGCGGAGAGGACGATCGGCAGCCCCACGTAGGCGAGGTTCGCCCGGAACGCCCCCTGGACGAACGAGCCGCGCTCGGCGGGGGAAATTCCCAGGGCCCGCGAGAGGAAGACCGCCAGGAGGAAGGTGGCCACGGTCGCCGCGTACCCCCCGATGACGAGGGGTGCGTTGAACGCCTCCCGGAAATTCGAGGTGCCGATCTTGTAGAAAAGGAGGGCGGGGAGCAGAAGGTAATAGACGAGCATGTTCGCCGTGTCGATGAACGGGTCCCCGAGGAACCGGAACCGGCGGGCGGCGGCTCCGATGGCGATCACCAGAAAAACGGGCAGAACCGCCTGCAGGATGTCCATGGCCTGTTTTCTCCCCCATGCAAAACGGGCGACCCGCGGAAACAGGGTCGCCCGTCCCAACCATCGTCCGGGCGTCTCGCGGCTCGCCCCGGATTCCCCCGGCGCTACCTCGCCGCCGGACCGCGTATCGTTAGGATATAATCGATGATCACCCGGGCTTCCTCATCGGTGATCGGGCAGCCGTTCCCCTTCCGCATCCGCGTCACCGTCAACGCCCCGAGCCGTTTCCCGGCTCTCTTCTCTCTCATCCGGTCCATGCGACCGTCACTTCCCGTGCGTCGAGGAGATGTACTCGAGGATCTTCGCGGCGTCCGCGTCCGTGATCCAGTCCGCCTTCTTTCCCTGCATCTCCTTGATGATCGACATCCACCGCTCCTTGGTCTCGGTGCGGGCGGTGGCCCGGTCGAGGCCGTGGCAGACGCTGCACTTCTGTTCGAAGAGGGCTTTCCCCTCCTCCACGGCGGATATCGCGGGGACCGGCGCCGGCGCGACGGGCTTCGGCTCCTCCTTCTTGGCGCACCCGGAGACTGCGGCAACCATCAGCAGCACGACAAGGAAAGACCAAACAGCGCGCAAACGCATGGGAAAAATCCTCCTGTTCCAAGATGAGATGGCCCTCATCTTACTCCCGCGCACTCCTTTCCTCAACCGAAATCGGGACGGCAGTCTGCTATGATGATGGGGAAATCGACCGCGGAAAGGAAACGCCGGAATGATCCGAGTCCGCATGCCGCAGAAGAAGAAGGAACTGGAGATCCCGGGCCCGAAGAGGGTCATGGACATCCTTGCCGCCGCGGGCGTCCGGCCCACCACGGTCCTCGTAACGCAGGGCAAGAAACTGCTCACCAAGGACCAGTGCGTCGAGGACGGCGAAACCGTGGACATCATCTCCGTCGTCTCCGGAGGCTAACCGGTGAAGTGCAAGCGATGCGGGAAGGCCGCGGCCGCGGTCGACCTGCCCAGCCACCATTCCGCCTTCTGCCCCGAATGCTTCTTCGTCTTTTTTCGCCGGCAGGTCGAGGAGGGGATCCGGAAGTTCTCCCTTCTCTCCCCGCGCGACCGCGTCCTCGTCTGCGTCTCCGGCGGGAAGGACAGCCTCGTCCTGTGGGACATCCTCCTGGATCTCGGGTACGACGCGGAGGGGCTCACCATCGACCTCGGGATCGAGGGGTACTCGGACCGCTCGAGGGAGAAGGTCATGGCCTACGCGGAATCCCGGGGAAAGGAGCCCATCGTCGTGGACCTGCGGCGGGAAGGGGTGCCGATCCCCGAGGCGGCCAAGAAAAGCCGCAAGGAGGAGTGCTCCGTCTGCGGGACGGTGAAACGGTACTTCTTCAACCGGGTCGCGGCCTCGCGCGGGTTCTCCGTGGTCGCCACCGGCCACAACCTCGACGACGAGTCGGCAAGACTGTTGGGGAACCTGATGCACTGGCACCGGGAGCACCTTGCGCGCCAGCATCCCCTCCTGCCCGAGGCGAGCGACGGACTGGTGCGGAAGATCAAGCCGCTGTGGCGGGTGAGCGAGAGGGAGACGGCGGCGTACGGGTTCCTCAAGGAGATCGACTACGTGACCGAGGAGTGCCCGATGAGCTTCGACGCCACCTCCCTCGTCTATAAGGAGGCCCTCTCCCTCATCGAGGAGAAGATGCCCGGGACCCGGATCAATTTCTACCAGGGCTTCCTCCAGGGCAGGGAAAGCAGGGGGACGTTCCTTCCCTTTCCGGAAGAGGGGGCGGCGGCCGGCGGGGAGGAGGAAGCCGGGGGCGCGCCGACAAAATGCGCGCTCTGCGGGGCGCCCTCGTACACGGAGACGTGCGCGTTCTGCCGGCTGAAGGAGAAGGTCGGCAAAGGGGGGCGGCGGTGATGGAAGGACGGAGCCCGGCGGGGCCGCTGCGCGCGGGAGAGACCGTGATCCTCGTCGACCCGAAGGGGGAGGAGCGGATGATCATCCTGACCCCGGGGAAGCCCTTCGGGACCCACAAGGGGAACCTCCTGCACGACGACATCATCGGGAAGGCGGACGGTAGCCGGGTCTGGACCGCCATGGGGGCGGAGTACCGGGTATTCCGGCCGACGTTCATCCAATATGTGATGAACCTCAAGCGGCACGCCCAGATCATCTACCCGAAGGACATCGGCCCCATCCTGTTGTGGGCGGACATCTTCCCCGGCGCCACCGTGGTCGAGGCGGGGATCGGGTGGGGGGCGCTCGCGATCAAGCTGCTCGAGGCCATCGGGCCGAAGGGGCGCCTCGTGTCGTACGAGGTGCGGGAGGACTTCGCCGCGAGCGGCGGCCGGACGGTCGAGCGGTTCCTCGGGGCGTGCGAGAACCACGAGATCAAGGTGCGCGACATCTACCAGGGGATCGAGGAGAGGGAGGTGGACCGGATCGTCCTCGACCTGCCCGAGCCGTGGCACGTGGTCCCCCACGCCGCCTCGGCGCTCGTCCCGGGAGGGATCCTGCTCTCCTACCTCCCCTCCACGCTGCAGGTCAAGCAGATGGTCGACCGGATCGAGGAGGAGGGCGGCTTCACCGAGCCGGAAGTCTTCGAGGTGATCCATCGCCCCTGGCACGTGAAGGGGCTGTCCGTGCGCCCCGTCCAGTGGATGTTCTCCCACTCGGCGTTCCTCATCGTCTGCCGCAAAAAAGCTTAGGGACGTTCTTAAAACTTTTCATATCGGGTCGTGAATCGGGGGGGTGGTGCCAACCTGATTTCCTATGAGCGGGAAACGGCGGGGTCCGGGATCATGCCGGATGGCGAATCGTTCGCTATTCCACCGGGAAGCGGAGAATGGGCACCGCGCTTTTCGGCCGTCCGGAGCAAGTAGGCTCCTCCAGCGTCCGTGATCCCCAACCACGAGGAGACTTGGCGCCGTTCCATGCCCATCACGGCGACGCAATGCTTAAGAATCTCGGTCCTGACGATCGAAGAGATTCGGTCCCTTCGCCCCGTTTGGAACCGGTCAACGGGAATTCCTGCCTCCCGGCAGGCCTTGGACACCACCCGGAGGAATTCGCCATACGACTCTTCCTGTTCTTCCGACACTGAAGCGGTCCCACACCCCGACGAGAACATCGTCTCCCCTTGGCCGGGACGGTACGAAATGGAGACTGTGGGGTCCGTCCGTAATCCGGCCTCCAGGAACTCCAGATAATTCATGATCGTCGTGTTCCCGCCATCCCCACCGAAGAAATCCCCCAGCATCGGGAACTCGGCCCACGGAAACCCTCCGGACCGGAGGATTTCCCTGTGCATGGTCCAGGGATATCGGGCAAGATCATCCAGCGTGCCGACCAGACCCGCACGAAGGGGATTCAAATGAATGTACCGGATTGCTTCCCGCAGATACGGCTCCGTCTTGATGACGGAGGATCGAAACCGGTTCTGGAACAGATGCCCTACCCGTTGGTGTCTCCGGTTGAAATACAACGAGTAGCCCGACATCAGTCGATGCATGAACAGGGACAGGACGCCGTCTTCACTGTAGAACAGAAGGTGAAAATGATTCGGCAGAAATGCCCAGGCCAGACAGGAGGCCTTCGCCCGTTCAAGGTTCAAGTGGACCCGGCGGCGGAGTTCCTCCCGGTCCCGGTCGTCTTTGACGATATCCCTTTTCTCGATTCCCCTGGCGCACACATGGTGGAATGCCCCGGGAAAATCGATCCTCGAACCTCTCGGCATACCAGGGGAAGAACGCAATAAGCGTTCCGACCATGGTCCTCGGTGAGCGAAAGGCGAATTTTTCAGGCGGGCTTGCGGAGACTTTGCCGCCAGGTAGCGATGCCACCGTGGGCCGGCACCGCCCCATGAAAAGTTTTAAGAACGTCCCTGTTTTGAAAAGAAGTCGAACGTCCGGGAGAGCCCCTCGGGGAACCCGACCTGAGGTTCATACCCGAGAAGATCCTTCGCCAGGGAGATGTCGGCCAGGGAGTCGCGGACGTCCCCCGGTCGCGACGGCTCGAACTTGGGAGCGACGCGGCGGCCGGACAGTTTGTAGACGATCTCCAGGATGTCGAGCAGGGAGACGCGCTCCCCGCAGGCGATGTTGAACACCCTCCCGCACGCCTCCTTCGGGGCCTCGCACGCCCGGAGATTCGCCTGCACCACGTTGTCGATGTAGGTGAAGTCGCGCGTCTGGAGGCCGTCCCCGTAGATCGTAGGGGGAGTCCCGGAGAGGACCGACGTGATGAACCGGGGGATCACGGCTGCGTACGTCGACGCCGGATCCTGTTTCGGCCCGAAGACGTTGAAGTACCGTAGGGAGACCGTCTCGAGGCCGTACACCTCGCAGAAGATCCGCATATAGTGCTCGCCGGCAAGTTTCTGGGCGGCGTAGGGACTCTTCGGGTTCGGCGTCATCGACTCGCGCTTGGGGAGTTCGGGCGTGTCGCCGTAAACGGAAGAAGAGGCGGCGAAGACGACCCTTCCGACCCCGGCATCCCGGGCCGCGACGAGGAGGGTAAGCGTCCCCCCCACGTTGATCTCGTTGGACAGGACCGGGTCCGCGACCGAGCGAGGGACCGAGGGGAGCGCACCTTGATGGAGGACGTATTCCGTCCCCTCCACGGCTCGACGCGTAACTTCGAGGTCACGGAGATCCCCCTCCACCAGCTCAAACGCCTCTCTATATCTTTCGACGAGGCCGGCGAGGTTCTCTTTCTTCCCCGTGAGGAAATTGTCCAGAACCCGGACCCTGTGGCCTAACGCAAGGAGGGCCGATACCAAGTTCGACCCGATGAACCCCGCTCCGCCTGTCACCAGGTAGAACATCCGCCCTCCCAAAAGCACAGGGACGTTCTTAAAACTTTTTATCCGACCAGAGATGCGCTGGAACCATCACCATCAGTCAAACCATGCGATTGTTTCGCATGCTGCGACTCTCCGCCCGCCTACTTCCGAAAACCGCGAATCCACATCCGAATTGATATGCGGAAGAAGTCCCTTTCCAACTGGTCCATGAACTCATGGTTGTCTCCGATGCGCAAATCCTTTGCCCGGGATTAAAAAGTTTAAGAACGTCCCTACGCTTTTTTCAGAGTTTGATGATCTTGTGGCCGTTTTTCCCTTTCAGGGCGTTGCGGGCGTCGACCACCACCTTCGACTCGCGGGCGACCAGCTGGTAATCGAAGGCGCTGTGGTCGGTCACCACCACGACGCAGTCGGCCCGCCGAAGCGTCGCCGCCGAAAACGGCTGCGCCTTCATCTTCATCCCGTGCTCGGAGAGGACCGGCACGTGCGGGTCGCAGTAGGAGAGTTTCGCCCCCTTCTGGGAGAGGAGCTGGAGGATGTCGAGCGCCGGAGACTCGCGGACGTCGCTGATGTCCTTCTTGTAGGCGACGCCCAGGACCAGAACCTTCGCGCCGTTGACCGATTTTTTGAACCGGTTGAGCGCGTCGACGACCTTGCCGACCACGTAGTGGGGCATCTGCCCGTTGATCACACCGGCCAGCTCGATGAACCGGGACTCGAAGCCGTACTGCTTCGCCTTCCACGACAGGTAGAACGGGTCCAGGGGGATGCAGTGCCCCCCGATCCCCGGCCCGGGGTAGAACGGCATGAACCCGAAAGGCTTCGTCTTCGCGGCGTCGATCACCTCCCAGACGTCGATCTTCATGCGGTTGCACATGAGGGCGATCTCGTTCACCAGCCCGATGTTCACCGAGCGGAACGTGTTCTCCAGGAGTTTGACCATCTCCGCCACTGCGGCGTTGGAGACGGGGTGGATCTGCTCCATCACGCCCCCGTAGAGGGCCTCCGCCATCTTCGTGCAGCGAGGCGTCGCCCCCCCGACGATCTTCGGGATGTTTTTCGTGCTGTACTGCGTGTTGCCCGGATCGACGCGCTCCGGGGAGAAGGCGAGGAAGATGTCTTTACCGACCGTGAACCCCTTCTCCTCGAACATCGGGACGAGGAGTTCGTCGGTCGTCCCCGGGTAGGTGGTGCTCTCCAGGACGATCAGCATCTCCCGGTGGAGGTATTTCGCGACCTGCTCCGCCGCGTTCACGACGTAGGAGAGATCCGGGTCCTTCGTCTTGCGCAGCGGCGTGGGGACGCAGATGTTGACGGTGTCTGCCTCGGCCAGCGCCGAGTAGTCGGATGTCGCCCGCAGGAGACCGGCTTCCACCGCGTTTCGAACCGCTTCGGGGGGGACATCGTCGATGTACGACTTCCCCGAGCGGATCGCCCGGACCTTGGCGCCGTCGGCGTCGATCCCGATGACGCGAATCCCCGCCCCCGCGTACTCGATCGCGAGCGGCAGCCCCACGTACCCGAGGCCGATGACCGCCGCGGTGAAGTCCTTCCGCTTCAGGCGGGAGAGAAGGTCGTCGCGGGAACTTCTTCCTTTCAAGGGGACACCTCCGGGGAAACCATTCCCGAACGGATGGAAAAACGCCCACGCACGAGGCTTCGCCCGGTTCCACGTGGGCTTCCGATAATACTATATCGGTAACGCCTCAGGCGGACTTCAATTTCTTGATCTGCTCGATCAGCTCGGGCACCGCCTTGAACAGGTCGGCCACCAGCCCGTAGTCGGCCACCTGGAAGATGGGGGCTTCCTCGTCCTTGTTGATGGCGACGATCACCTTGGAGTCCTTCATCCCCGCCAGGTGCTGGATGGCGCCGGAGATCCCCAGGGCGATGTAGAGCTCCGGGGCGACGATCTTCCCCGTCTGCCCGACCTGCCAGTCGTTGGGTGCCCACCCCGCGTCCACCGCGGCGCGGGAGGCGCCGATCGCAGCCCCGAAGAGGTCGGCGAGCTGCTCGACGAGCTTGTAGTTTTCCTGGGACTTGATCCCCCGGCCCGCGGACACGACGACCCGCGCCTCGGTCAGCTCCGGGCGCTCGGACTTGGTCTCCTCCCGGCCGACGAAGACGGTTCCCGCCGGGTCCGCCGTCACGGACACCTTCGTCACCGGCGCCTTCCCGTCGGCCTTCGGGGCCGGATCGAAGGCGGTCTGCCGCACCGTGAACAGAAGCGGGCTTCCGGAAAGCTCCACCGTGGCGATTGCGTTCCCCGCGTACAGGGGACGGTGGACACGCAGGCTCTCCCCTTCCTTGGCAAGTCCCACGATGTCGCTTGCCAGAGGGGCGTCGAGCAGGCCGGACAGGCGCGGCATGAAGTCCTTGCCGAAGGTCGACGCCGGGGCCATGACCGCCCCGTACCCTTTTTTCTTCACCAGCCCGGCGACCGCCGGGGCGTACGACACCGCCAGGTATTTCGCGAATGCCTCGCCTTCGCCCAGCAAGACGGAGCGCACTCCGTGGGAAGCGACGGTATCTGCCACCGCCTGGGCCCCCTGCCCGAGGACGAGAGCGTCGACCTCCCCCCCGATCAGGCTCGCGAGCGTCTTCGCCGCCGAAATCGTAGATAGGGTCGTCTTCTTGAACGCCCCTTCCTGATGCTCGACCACCACCAGTATGTCCGCCATCTCCCC
>DATEXR010000296.1 GCA_035256765.1 Candidatus Deferrimicrobiaceae bacterium
CCACCCCGTCCCCTGCCTTTGCCCTGCCGGGTTATGATGAATGCCATGAAAGACGCACGAACGGATCTCAAGGGGATGACCCTGGAGGAACTGGAGGTCTTCTTCCGCGCCCGGGGAAAGGAGCGGTACCGGGCCCGGCAGGTGTCCCGTTGGCTCTACCAGAAGCGTGCGGGGGAGATCTCCGCGATGACCGACCTCTCCCGGGACTTCCGTCAGGAGTTGATGACGACGTGCCGTATCTCCTCACCGCCTGCGGAACAGGGGGAGATCTCTTCCGACGGGACGGAAAAGGTTCTGTTCCGTCTGGAGGACGGAGAGGCGGTGGAGAGCGTGCTCATCCCCGACGGGTCCCGCCGGACCCTGTGCGTTTCCGCGCAGGCCGGCTGCACCCTCTCGTGCTTGTTCTGCGCAACGGGGGCAGCGGGGTTCCGGCGCAACCTGACATCCGCCGAGATCGTCCACCAGGTCTGCCATGCCGCCCTCAGGCTAACGGAACGAGGAGAGCGCCTGACCAATGTCGTTTTCATGGGAATGGGGGAACCGCTCGAAAACGTCCCGGAAGTGTCTCGCGCGATCGACATTCTGCTCTCCCCGTACGGGTTCCGTCTGGCAGGGAAGCGGGTGACCGTCTCGACGGCGGGGATCGTCCCGGCGATGCGGGAACTGGCGAACCGGTATCCGGTGAGCTTCGCCGTGTCCCTCAACGCGGCCAGCGACGACGTGCGCTCCCGCCTCATGCCCGTCAACCGGAAATACCCGTTGCGGGAGGTGGTTGCCGCGATGCGGTCGATCCCCCTCCAGAGCGGACGCAAGGTGACCGCGGAGTACGTCCTCCTGTCCGGGGTGAACGATTCCCCCGCCGACGCGCGCGCCCTGGCGAGACTGCTGTCGGGGACCCGCATCAAGGTCAATCTGATCCCCTTCAACCCGCATCCCCGTGAGAATTTCCGTTCCCCCTCCCCGGCGTCCGTCGACCGTTTCCGCGACATCCTGATGGGCGCGGGGATCCGGACGATCACCCGGGAAAGGAGAGGTGCGGACATCCGTGCCGCATGCGGTCAACTGGTGGGCGACTCCGCCGGCCCGCGGGACCGCGGCAAAACCGGCTCGCGGGGGAGGGAAGGGGTGAAAAATCCTTGAGCCCCGGGGATCTTCTCCCTATATTGGGGGAGACGAAGTTTCCCGAAGGGGGCGGAAAGGGATCATGTCGGATATTCTTGGTGTTATCGGCGGTTCCGGCCTCTACGAGATGGAGGGGATGAAAAATGTCCGGCACGTCCGGGTCCGCACGCCCTTCGGTGACCCCTCCGATGCGCTGGTCGTCGGGGAGATCGGGGGAAGGACCCTCGCGTTTCTTCCGCGCCACGGGAGGGGGCACAGGATCCCGCCTTTCCAGATCAACTTCCGGGCCAACATCTATGCCATGAAGAAGATCGGGGCGAGGTGGCTGCTTTCCCTTTCCGCCGTGGGGAGCATGAAGGAGAGGATCCGGCCGGGGGATATCGTGGTGGTCGACCAGTTCTTCGACCATACCCGGTTTCGGCCCAACACCTTCTTCGCCGACGGCATCGTGGGGCACATCCCCTTCGCCGATCCCGTCTGCCCTTCCCTCGCGGATCTCGCCTACCGTTCCGCCCGAAAGGTCGTCCGGCGCGTCCATCGGGGCGGCACCTACCTCTGCATGGAGGGGCCGGCGTTCTCCACCCGTGCGGAGTCCCGGATCTACCGGAAGTGGGGGGTGGATGTCATCGGCATGACGAACATGCCCGAGGCGAAGCTCGCGAGGGAGGCGGAGATCTGCTACGCCACCCTGGCCCTCGCCACCGATTACGACTGCTGGCACGAGAGCGAGGAGGACGTGTCCATCGAGGCGATCCTGGCGATCATCCGGCGAAACGTCGAACACTCCAAGCGAATCATTCGAGAGGTGGCGATGCGCCTGCCCGGGGAGGACGAATGCGGATGCGGAGAGACGCTCCGGTACGCCATTATCACGGACCGGAAGAAGATTCCGTCGGCCACGAGAAAGCGACTCGACCTCCTGCTGGGGAAATACCTGTGACGCGGGTCGCGGGATTGCGGGCGGTGACGGCGGTGGCGCTTACGGTGGGGGTCGCGTCGCTCCTCGCCTGCTCGACTCCGACTGTGGACATGAAGAGGGAAGCGTCCGCCCGGATGCAGATGGGGGTCACCTACCTCGAACAGCGCAACCTTCCTTCCGCGATGCGGGAGCTCACACGCGCCGCCGAACTCGACCCGGACAATTCCGAGATCGCGATGACCCTCGGTCTGGCCTACCAGCAACGGGGAGATATCGAAAAGTCGGAGGAGTACCTCAGGAGGGCGATCCGCTTGGATCCGGACAACGCCGCCGCCCACAACAACCTGGGGAATATCCTGAGCCTCCAGGGAAAGGGCGACGAGGCGATCCGGGAGTACGAAAAGGCCGTGTCGAACATCCTCTATCCCACCCCGGAGTTCGGGTATTACAACATGGGGAGGGAGTACGCACGCCGGAAGGAGCTGCCGAAGGCGGAGTTGATGTACCGGCGGGCGATCGCCATGTCCCCCTCGTTCTTGGACGCATACCGGGGGCTGGCGATGGTGCAGTTCGAGCAGGGGCAGGGAAAGGAGTCCATCCGGACCCTCGAGCGGCTGGTCGAGGTGGCGCCTTCCCATGCCCGCGGGTGGATCGACCTGGGCAGCATGTACCTGCGGTTCGACCGGAAAAAGGAGGCCCTCGAGGCGTTCCGGAACGCCATGGCGAACACGGGAGACCCCGCCTTGCGGTCGGAAGCCTCGGGGTACATCAACATGCTCGAGAAAGGGAAGAGGTAGGGTGGCGGGAATGGGAGTCGGGGAGGCCTGGAAAAAACGGCGCGAGGAGATGGGCAAGACGTTGGAGGATGTCTCCTCGGAACTCCGCATCAGCAAGAAATACCTGCGCGGCATCGAAGAGGGCAATTTTTCCCGGTTTCAGGCAAAGGTGTTCTCCACCGGCTTCATCCGCACCTACGCGACTTTCCTTTCGGTGGACCCCGAGCCCTTGCTTTCCGAGTACCTGGAGCTCTTCGAACGGAGTTCGAAAGAAGAACCGCCTTTTCACGGCAAGCCGGAGTGGCTGGAGCGCGAGCGTAAGCGGGGAAGCCGCCGGACGGCATACGCGATCGCCGCGGCCGCGGTGCTGGTCATCGGCATATTCCTTGCCCGGTATGCGAAGCACACCGCGCTGCGTCCTCCCCCCGTTCCCGAGATCCGGCAAACGTCCCAACCCCCTCCCGCTCCTGTCCCCGCTTCCGTCGAGAACACCGCACTGCCGTCCGACAACGCGGCGGTGGGGGGCGGGGAGGCGGCGGAAGTCCCTCCGGTCCCCGAGCAGAAAACGCCTACCGTCGTGGGAAAGACGGGGCCGGCGTCGGCCCCCTCCCACCATTTGTCGTCGCTGTTCCTGGAGGCGAGCGAACCGACCTGGATCATGTACAGCCGGGACGGGTCCGAGCCCGTCGACGTCATGCTGTATCCGGGGGACCGCCTGAGCATCCAGGCCCGGGGAAAGATCTACCTGAAGATCGGGAACGCCGGGGGCGTGGTCGGCACCCTGAACGGGAACCTTCTTCCGTCCTTCGGAGAAAAGGGACAGGTGAAGGAGATCACGCTGGGAGAATAACGTCCCGGCGGCACCCCCCCCGTTCCCGCGATGCGCAAAAGCCGCGGGGAGGAACAGGATGCGGGACCGCGTTTGCGGCGTACTGGTCGATGCCCGGCCGGCCGGCCGTTAAGGAATGGCCGGCCGGCGTTCTTTTCGGTCCTCCCGGGCATTTCTCGTCCGCTCCGCTGACTTGGGGGAGACGGACAGGCGTCTCACCTTTTTTACGGAAGCCGCAGGGGTGGTGACCGTCGTCGCCAAGGCGGCCCACCGCAGCCGGAGACGATTCGGAGGGACCCTGCAGAAGTACTTCCTCCTCGACGTGGCCTGGACCGAGGAGGGGGGGAGGATGCCTATACTCACATCGGCGTCGATCCTCGAGTCGTTCTGGGACATCGTTTCCAGCTGGGAGAGGGTCCGGCACGCCGATTATCTGCTGGAGCTGGTTTCTGCGGTCTTCCCCCAACCCGGGGCCAAGACGAAAGCGTTCGCCTTTCTCCTTGCGGGGATTCGGTCTCTTTCGGCGGGAGAGTCCCCCCAATTCGTCGGGAGGAAGGCGGAGGCCGCCTTTCTCGCTTCGGGCGGGTGGGGACCGGACCTGTCGGCCTGCCGGAAGTGTGGCAGGGCGGAAAGCAGGTCTTTCCGTTTCGTCGTCTCGGAAGGAAGACTCCACTGCGAAGCCTGCGCGGGAAAAGGAGGCATCCTTCTCTCCCTCGGGGCGGTACGGACCTGGAGAGCGCTCCAGGCATCGTCTCCTTCCGCGGTCGGGCGTGTCCGGATTCCGGAATCTATTCTTATGGAATTACAGGCGGTTATACCGAAATACCTGGAGTGGAACTTGGGGAAGCTGCTCAGAAGCCTGGGGGACGATCCGGCCGTTAAAAACCCGTAAAACCCCTGTTTTTATAACGATATTTATTGACAGCACCTTCCGCGGAATGATATGTAACCGTATCACTTTTCCACCGGGAGGACGCTTTGCTTTTCCAGGACCTTGTCATCGCCCTGCAACGTTTCTGGGCGGACAAAGGGTGTGTGATCCACCAGCCCTATGACATCGAGGTGGGGGCGGGGACCTTCAATCCGGCGACGTTTCTGCGCGCCCTGGGCCCCGAGCCGTGGAACACCGCCTATGTCGAGCCCTCCCGTCGGCCTACGGACGGGCGGTACGGGGAAAACCCGAACCGGCTTCAGCACTACTATCAGTTCCAGGTCATCATGAAGCCCTGCCCCTACGACTACGTCGAGATGTACCTCGACTCCCTCAAGGCGGTCGGCATCGACCCCGGGAAGCACGACATCCGCCTGGTGGAGGACGACTGGGAGTCCCCCACCCTCGGAGCCTGGGGCCTGGGCTGGGAAATCTGGCTGGACGGTATGGAGATCACCCAGTTCACCTATTTTCAGCAGTGCGGGGGGATCGACCTCAAGCCCGTCTCCGGCGAGATCACCTACGGGATCGAGCGCATCGCGATGTACCTGCAGAACGTGGAGAACGTGTTCGACCTGAAATGGGTGGGAAACGTGACGTACGGCGATGTGCACCACCGGGGGGAGGTCGAGTTCTCGAAGTACAATTTCCAGGTGGCCGACATCCCGCTGCTCTTTTCCCTGTTCCAGATGTACGAGAAGGAATGCCTCCGGCTGATCGAGGAAAACCTCGTTCTGCCTGCCTACGATTACTGCCTCAAGTGTTCCCACGCGTTCAACATGCTCGACGCGCGCGGGGCCATCTCCGTGACGGAGCGCACCTCCTATATCGCCCGGGTCCGCAACCTGGCCAGGCTTTGCGCGACCGGGTATCTCAAGTCCCGCGAGGAGCAGGGCTACCCCTTGATGAACAGGTTCCCGGGTTGAGCATCCATCGCGAGAAAGAAGACCGATGATGAAAAGCGATTATCTGCTGGAAATCGGCTGTGAGGAACTCCCGGCGGGTTTCGTGGGCCCCGCTCTCTGGTTCGGCCGGGAGAAGTACGAAGAGGTACTGAAGAAGGCGAGGCTTTCCTTCGATGGCATCGACATCTACGGCACCCCTCGCCGGCTGGCCTACCTCGTGCGAGGGCTCGAGGACCGCCAGCGGGCGTCCCAGGAGACGGTCCTGGGTCCTCCGAAAAGCATCGGGTACGACGCTTCGGGCAAACCGACGAAGGCCGCGGAAGGGTTCGCCCGCTCGCAGGGTGTGGCCGTCTCCGCGATGAAGCTGTTCCAGACGGGCCGGGGCGAGTATCTTGGGGTAGTGAAGGAGGAGGCAGCGAGGCCGGTCGAGGAGATCCTTCCCCAGCTCGTCTCGGACTGGATCCCGACGATCCCCTTCAAGAAGACGATGCGGTGGGCCGACCTCGATGTCCGTTTCGCCCGGCCCATGCACTGGATCGTTTCGCTTTACGGGGACAAGGTCATCCCGCTTTCGTTCGGAAACGTGACGGCAGGATCCACGACCTACGGTCACCGCTTTCTCGCTCCCGCCGCGATCTCCCTCTCGTCCCCGGAGCAATACTTTGACAAGCTCGCGGAGGCGAAGGTGTTCGTGGACCTCGAGGTGCGCAAGGAGAAGATCCGCGCCGGGATCCGGGATGCGGAGAAGCGGATCGGGAAAAGATGGGTCGAGGACGAACCGCTGGTCGAGACCGTCGCCAACCTGGTCGAGTACCCCGTGGTCCTGGTGGGAAGGTTCGAGGAGAAGTACCTGGCTCTCCCCCGCGAGATCCTCATCACCAGCATGCGCAACAACCAGAAATACTTCGTGTTCGAGGACGACCGCGGGAATCTCTTTCCCGGTTTCGCCTTCGTCTCGAACATGATCGTCCCCGACAACCAGGTGGTGGTGACCGGGAACGAACGGGTCCTCCGGGCACGCCTGTCGGATGCGGAGTTCTACTACCAGGACGACCTGAAACAGCCGCTGTTCGACCGGGCACAGGCGCTCCGGAACGTCCTTTTCCAGGCGGACCTCGGGACCTACTGGGAGAAGGTGGAGCGAATGGCCGACGTCGCGGAATACGTCGCCGAGGCGGGCTTTCCCGCCAAGGCGAAAGAGTGCCGGCGCGCCGCCTTCCTTTCCAAGGCCGATCTCCCCACCGGGGTCGTCAAGGAGTTTCCCGAGCTTCAGGGGATCATGGGGCGCGACTACGCGCGCAAGACCGGGGAGAAGGAGGAAACGGCACAGGCCGTCTACGAGCATTACCTCCCCAAGGGCATGTCCGACGAGCTGCCGGGGAGCGACGTGGGAGCGGCGGTGGCCGTGGCGGACAAGATCGACATGGTGTGCGGCTGTTTCGGCGTCGGGCTGATCCCCACCGGGACCGCGGATCCGTACGGGCTTCGAAGGCAAACCCTCGGGATCCTTTCCATTCTGGAGGCAAAGGGACTGCGGATTCCTCTCGAGGGGCTGGTGGACAAATCCCTCGCCACGCTTGACGGGAAACTCAAATCTCCATCAGGGGAGGTGAAGCGGAAGGTGATGGAATTCATCACCGGGCGGCTGAGCAACCTTTGGACGTCCCAGGGGACCCCCGGGGATCTGGTGGAGGCGGTCCTCTCGCCGGGGCTGACCGACATGGTGGACCTGCGCGCGAAGCTTTCCGCCCTCGTCACGTTCCGCAAGGAGGCGGCTTTCGAGCCGCTGGCCGAGGTGTTCAAGCGTGCAATCAACATTACGAAGGGATACGCGGGACCGTTCGACGTGTCGGAGACGCTCTTCGAACATGAGGAGGAGCGGGCCCTTTTCAAGGCCGTCGGGGAGGTGTCGGAAAGGGTGCATTCCGCGGCCAGGAACGGAAGGTACTCCGAAGCGTTCCGTGAGATGGCGCGGCTCCAGCCCCTCGTCTCGGCGTTCTTCGAGAAAGTCCTCGTGATGGCGAAGGAGGAAAAGGTGAAACAGAACCGGCTGGCGCTCTTGAAGAGCCTCTCCGACCTGTTCGCCTCGGTCGCGGATTTCTCCCGGATCGCCGTGGGCCCCCAAAAATAAGGAAGGCGGAGGGGAAATCGGATGGCCGCGAAACGGGTCTATTTCTTCGGCGGGGGGAAGGCGGAAGGCCACGGCAGGATGAAGGACGTCCTGGGCGGGAAGGGCGCCGGGCTCGCCGAAATGACGAACCTGGGCGTCCCCGTTCCCCCGGGCTTCACCATCAGCACGGAGGTGTGCACCCTTTACTACAAGAACCGGGGGAAGATCCCGGCTGACGTAACCCGGGAGATCGCCGCGCAGCTGGTCCGCCTGGAGAGAGCCACGGGAAAGAAGTTCGGGGACCCGAAGAACCCGTTGCTGGTGTCGGTCCGCTCCGGAGCGAGGTTCTCGATGCCGGGGATGATGGACACGATCCTCAACCTCGGGTTGAACGACAGGACGGTCCAGGGACTCGGGAAAAAGACGAAAAACGAGAGGTTCGCCTACGAATCGTACCGCCGTTTCCTCATGATGTTCTCCGACGTCGTCCTCGGGATCGACAAGGAGAACTTCGAGGACATCTTCGATCAGGGGAAGCGGGAGCGGGGGGCGGCCAGCGACCTCGACCTGAAGGCGGAGGACCTCAAGGACGTGTGCGGGAGGTTCAAGAGCCTCGTCAAGGGGCGGACCCGGAAGGAGTTCCCCCAGGATTCCCGGGTACAGCTGGCTCTCGCCCGCGACGCCGTCTTCCAATCCTGGAACAACGAGCGGGCCCGGTACTACCGGAAGACGAACAACATCCCGGACGACATCGGGACCGCGGTCAACGTCCAGGCGATGGTGTTCGGGAACATGGGGAACGATTGCGCGGCCGGCGTCGGGTTCACCCGCAACCCCGCCACCGGGGCGAAGGAATTCTACGGAGAGTATCTGGTCAACGCGCAGGGCGAGGATGTGGTGGCCGGCATCCGCACGCCGCGTCCCATCCGGGACCTGAAAAAGGAGATGCCCGGGGTCTTTCATCAGCTGGAGAAGATCACGGCGAAGCTCGAGAAGCATTTCCAGGATGTCCAGGACTTCGAGTTCACCGTGGAGGGCGGAAGGCTCTCCATGCTCCAGACCCGCAGCGGGAAGAGGACAGCCGCCGCCGCGCTGAAGATCGCGGTGGACATGGTGAAGGAGAAGCTCATCACGAGGGAAGAGGCGGTCATGCGGCTCGAACCGCAGTACATCGATCAGCTTCTTCACCCGGTCATCGACCCCAAAGCGAAGGTGGAGGTCGTCGCCAAGGGGCTTCCCGCCTCCCCGGGGGCCGCGACCGGGGCGGTCGTGTTCCACGCCGACCGGGCGGTGGAGCTTGCCTCGGCGGGGAAGGCCGTCATCCTCGTGCGCAAGGAGACGAGCCCGGACGACATCCACGGCATGGACGTGGCGCGCGGGATCCTCACCGCCAGGGGGGGGATGACATCCCACGCCGCGGTGGTCGCACGCCAGATGGGAAAGACGTGCGTCGCCGGGTGCGAGTCGATCGAGGTGGACGAGGTGACCAACCGCTTCCTCGCCGGCGGCATGGTGATCCGGGAAGGGGATTTCATCTCCCTCAACGGAAGCACGGGCGAGGTCATCCTGGGGGAGGTCCCGCTCATCGCGCCCAAGATGACCGGGTCGTTCGGGACCCTCATGTCGTGGGCCGACTCCTTCCGGAGGTTGAAGGTCCGGGCCAATGCGGACACATCGCGCGATGCGAGAACGGCGAGGGAATTCGGGGCCCAGGGGATCGGGCTCTGCCGGACGGAGCACATGTTCTTCGCCGAGGACCGGATCCCGATCATGCAGAAGATGATCCTCGCCCGCACGAGGGAGGAGCGCGAGCAGGCTCTGGAAGAGCTGTTGCCGATGCAGCGGGAGGACTTCAAGGGGCTCTACCGGGAGATGAAAGGGTATCCGGTGACCATCCGCCTGCTGGATCCGCCGCTGCACGAGTTCCTTCCCCGGCGCGAGGACCTGATGGTCGAGGTCACGAAGCTGGAGCTGATCCATGCCGACCGCTCGATCATCGAGGAAAAGAAACAACTGCTCGAGCGCGTGGAGGAGCTGCACGAGATCAACCCGATGCTGGGCTTGCGGGGGTGCCGCCTGGGGATCGTGTACCCGGAGATCAGCCGGATGCAGGCGCGGGCCATATTCGAGGCGGCCTGCGAGGTGATCCGGGAGGGGATCCGGGTGCAGGTCGAGGTGATGATCCCTCTGGTCAGCATGGTCCGCGAGATGAAGTCCCAGAAAGACCTGGTCGTCGAGGCGGCGACGGAGACGATGAAGAGGTACAAGAAGAAGATCTCCTACACCGTGGGGGCGATGATCGAGGTCCCGCGGGCCGCGGTGACGGCGGACGAGATCGCCGGCGAGGCGGAATTTTTCTCGTTCGGGACGAACGACCTGACGCAGACGACCTTCGGCTTCTCTCGGGACGACTCGGGGAAATTCATCCAGCATTACCTGTCTTTTTCCGAGTTGTGCCCGCGATGCGGCGAGAAGATCGGGAAAGACCTCTCCTGCACCGTCTGCAAGGTCAAATACACGAAGCGTCCCGACAACATCCTGGACAGGGACGTCTTCGTCACGCTGGACCAGGAAGGGGTGGGCTTTTTGGTCCGGATGGGGTTGGAGAAGGGAAGGGCGGTCCGGCCGAACCTGAAGGTGGGGATCTGCGGGGAACATGGCGGGGATCCGCGGTCGGTCGAGTTCTGCCACCGGGCGGGGCTGGATTACGTCTCCTGCTCCCCGTACCGTGTGCCCGTAGCGCGCCTTGCCGCTGCCCAGGCGGTCTTGAGGGAAAAGGCAGCCGCGAAGGCGGAGTCGATAAAGAAGAGGAAAAAATAAGGGGTTCCCCTGTTTCCAAAGAGCGGCGGCCCCTTCCGAAGCGACCGGCTTATTTTTACCCTTTACATCTTTCGGGAAACACCATATATTGGGCCCAATAGGGACCTCAACCACATTATATTGATTTTTTGCGATATTTCCGGGGGGTCTGCCAGGGGATCCATGAAGCTTAGAAAGCTTGAACTTTTCGGATTCAAATCCTTCTACGACAAGATCAGCTTCGACTTTTCCGACGGCATCACGGCGATCGTGGGCCCCAACGGGTGCGGGAAGTCGAATATCGTCGACGCCATCCGGTGGGTGCTCGGGGAGCACGCCCCCTCCTATCTGCGGAGCAAGGTCCTGGAAGACGTGATCTTCGCCGGCTCCGACGCCGCCGGCCCGATGGGGATGGCCGAGGTTTCCCTGACCTTCAGCAATGAAGACGGAGTCGCCCCTCCCGGGTACGAGGCCTACGCCGAGGTGCAGGTCACCCGGCGCACCTTCCGCGACGGCGAAAGCGAGTTCTTCATCAACCGGATCCCCTGCCGGCTGAAAGACATCGCCGAGCTGTTCCTCGACACGGGCGCGGGCGCGCGCGGGTACGCCATCATCGAGCAGGGCAAGATCATGACCATCGTGAACGCCCGGCCCGAAGAAAAGAGGATGATCATCGAGGAGGCGGCCGGGGTGGCCAAGTTCCGGGTCCGGAAGAAGGAAGCGGAGCGCAAGATGGAGAACACCCGGCAGAATCTTGCCCGGGTGAGGGACATCCTCGACGAAGTCAGGCGGCAGCTGGGGAGCCTGGAGCGCCAGGTTCGCAAGGCGGAGAAGTACAAGGTGCTCAAGGACGAACTCCGGGATCTCGACCTCGGGATCGCGGAACGGAGATTTCGGATCCTCACGCAGGAGAGGTCCCGCATTGCAGGGGAGCTTTCCTCTCTGGAAGACGCGCTTTTCGCCCTTCGCTCGGAGATCACGGCCCTGGAGGCGGAACGGGAATCGGAGAGGTTGCGGCAGGCGGAGGCGGAAGCCGCCGTGGGCTCCCTGCGCGCGGTCCACGCGGGCCTGAAAGAGGAAATCGCCCGGAGGCAGGCGGAGTGGGAGGGGAAGGGCCGGGAGGCGCAGCAGCTCTCCGCGCTGGTCACGGAGACGGGGGAGGAGATCGTATCCCTTACGGCGGAGGCCGCCGAGCTTTCCCGCCGGATGCGGGAAGCGGAGGAGACCGCCCGCAAGGTCCAGGAAGCACGGACAACCTCGCGCGAACGGCTTGCCGGTTTGGCGGCGGAGGCGGAGAAGGCGCAGGCCGGGTTCACCGAGACCCACGGGATGGCCGAGCAGGCGAAATCCGACCTCATGGTGCGCGTGGCTCTCCACTCGAACGCCCTCTCCGGGGCGGAGTCGGTTCAGAAAGTGATCGAGGAGAACGCGAGGGCGGTGGCACGGTTGAACGATAGGGTCGCGGAGTCGGAGGCCCTCGCCCGCGGCGCGGAGGAACAGCACGGCCAGGCGTGCGCGGCCGGGGAAGAGGGCCGGGAAGGGCTGGCGGGGGTGGAAAAGGAGTGGGAGGAGACGGGATCGCTCCTGGCCGAACAGACCGCACGCCTCGACACGGTGGCCGATACCCGCAGAAAAACGGAAGGCAGGCTCGAGGCGACCCATTCCCGCCTGTCCGCGC
The DNA here is from genome assembly GCA_035256765.1 of Candidatus Deferrimicrobiaceae bacterium. Lineage (NCBI taxonomy): Bacteria > Candidatus Deferrimicrobiota > Candidatus Deferrimicrobia > Candidatus Deferrimicrobiales > Candidatus Deferrimicrobiaceae > Candidatus Deferrimicrobiaceae bacterium. The sequence goes on from DATEXR010000296.1 coordinate 12,070, forward strand.
TCTCCCGGGTGCAGGAGCAGCGGGACTGGGCCTCATCGGGTGTCCGGGCCGTGCTGCAGCACTACCTGGGAAACGGTGACGGGGGCAGAGAACACGGCATCTACGGGGTCATCGGGGAACTGCTCGAGACCGACGCGCCGTACGAAAGAGCCGTGGAGGCGGTCCTCGGCGAGCGGATCCAGTCCATCGTCGTCCGGGACCAGGCCGAAGGTCTTTCCGCCCTCCAGTACCTCAAGGAATCCCGCGAGGGGAGGGGAGCGTTCATGCCGGTGACGCTGCGGACGCGTGAGGAACTCCCCCCCTACGGGAAGGAGGAGGGCGTGATCGCCCCGCTGACCGAGGTCGTGCGCGTGCCCGAGGAGTGCGGGGATCTCGTGCGCGGCCTGCTGGGGGGGATCCTCCTTGTGCGCGACCTGCAAAGCGCCCTCATGCTCTGGAACCGAAACGGCGTGTGGAGCTCCTACGTGACCCTCGACGGCGATTTGATCACCGCCGACGGCATGCTGGTGGGCGGCGCGCAGGAGCAGGGGGAGTCCCGGGTCCTTGCGGTGAAGCGCGAGATCCGGGAACTCGAGCAGGAGATGGAGAGTCTCTCGGCCGAGCGGTCCCGGAACGTGGAGGAAGAGGAGGAGGCAAGGAGTGCCCGGGCGTCGCTCGAGGGGAGGCATAAGGATCTGTTCTCCCTGCGCGAGGAGCAAAAAGGGCGGCATGCCGAGGCGCAGCAGAGGAGGGCCGTGCTCGAGGTGGCGATGCTGCAGGCCCGCGCCACCCTCGGGTCGCTCGTCCAGGAAAGGCAGTACCTCGAGGCCGAACTCTCCCGGATGACATCGGAACGGGATGCCTCGGAGGAAGTTGCGAGGAAGTCCGGCCACGCCCGGGGAGAAGAAGAGGAGCGCGTCCGGACGCTTGTCGCCTTGGTGGAGGAGAGGCGGGACGCGATGGAGGAGATTCGGACGAAGCTCCACGCCGCGGAGATCGAGTGGACGGGGCTCGACGAGAAGTTCCGGTCCGGGGAGGCGCTTCTCGCGGGGTTGCGGGAGTCGTACGAGGGAAGACTGGCCATGGTCGAGGAACGGGAGAGGCGCATCGCGGCCTACGAGGGGAAGGTGGCCGAGCTCTCTCGCGCCGTCGAGGAAGGCCGGGGAGCCATCGAGGCGGCCGCCGTCGATCTGGCGGCGAGGCAGGAGGAAATCGACCGGCGCCTCGGCGAGAACGCGGAGCTGTCCGCGGGGATTGCGTCGAGGGAAGGGACGCTGAAAGAAAAACGTCAGCGCGAGACCGCCGAGATCACCCGTCTCTCGGAGCAGCGGCTTGCGGCCCAGCGCGTGGAGATGGACCTGGAGCACCTGGACAACACGATCTACCAGAGGTACGAGGTCCATCCCTCGGAGATCGCCGGCCGGACGGACGCCGGAGGGGAAGAGGAGGGAGAACTGTCCGGCTGGGAAGCCCGGGTCGGAGAGGTGCGGGCGCGCATGGCCGCCATCGGCGAGGTGAACCTCGCCTCCCTCGAGGAGCACCGGGAGCTCGCCGAGCGTCACGCCTTCCTCCTGTCGCAGAAGGAGGACCTCGAGAAATCCCTCGAGGATCTCGCCAAGGCCATCCAGAGAATCAACCGGACGACGCGGGACCGGTTCTCCGCGGCGTTCGACAGCATCAACGATAAGTTCCAGGAGATCTTCCCCAAACTGTTCCTGGGGGGACGGGCCGCCCTGAAACTGCTCGACGAGGGAAATCTGTTGGAATCGGGCGTGGAGATCGTGGCGCAGCCGCCGGGCAAGAAGCTCCAGTCCCTGAACCTCCTCTCCGGAGGGGAGAAGGCGCTGACCGCCATCAGCCTCATCTTCTCGATCTTCCTTGTCAAACCTTCTCCCTTCTGCCTGCTCGACGAGGCGGATGCCCCCCTGGACGATGCCAACATCGACCGGTTCAACTCGATCGTCCGGGAGATGTCGTCGAACTACCAGTTTCTCCTCATCACGCACAACAAGCGGACGATGGAGCTCGCCGACGTGTTATACGGAATCACCATGGAAAAACCGGGCATCTCCAAGGTGGTTTCGGTGCAATTCCAGTCCTGACGCCCCCTCGCTCGAGACGGGTCCGGATGGCCACCCACGACGACAAGCGAAACGGGTCCTTTCTCTCGCGCCTCAAGATCGGGCTGTCGAAAACCCGCGAGCTCCTCTTGATGAACGTCGAGGCGGTCGCCCGCGGGATCGGTCCGGTGGACGAAACCGTCCTGGCGGAGCTGGAGGAGGCGCTCATCCTGGCCGACGCGGGCGCGGATCTCGCCCGGAAGTACAGGGAAGGTCTCCGGACGAAGTGGCGACGGGGGGAATTGCCGAACGTCGATGCGCTTCGCACCGAGCTGCGAAAAATGGTCGCGGAAACCCTCGCTCCGAGGATGGTGCCTTTGTCGGTGGCGCCCCCCTACCCGTTCGTCGTCCTCGTGGTAGGGGTGAACGGCGTCGGGAAAACGACCACGATCGGCAAGATCGCCCACCACTTGGGGGAGGAGGGGCACCCCGTCCTCCTTGCGGCGGGCGACACGTTCCGGGCCGCCGCCATCGGGCAGTTGAGGGTGTGGGCCGAGCGGGCGGGAGCCGACATCGTCCATCACAAGGAAGGGTCCGATTCCTCCGCCGTCGTCTTCGACGCGCTCCGGGCCGCCAAGGCGAGGGGGTCGCACGTCGTTCTGGTCGACACGGCCGGGCGCCTTCACACCAAGGCGCACCTGATGGAAGAGATGCGCAAGGTCGTGCGCGTCATCGGGAAGGAGGTTCCGGGCGCTCCCCAGGAAGTGCTCCTCGTTCTCGACGCAACCAACGGCAGGAACGCCATCGCCCAGGCGAAGACCTTCCAGGAGGTCACCGGGGTCACCGGGATCGTTCTCACCAAACTGGACGGTACCGCGAAGGGGGGTGTGGTCCTCGCGGTCACCCAGGAAACCGACATCCCCATCCGGTTCATCGGAGTGGGGGAATCGGTGGACGATTTGAAGCCATTCGATGCCGCAAGCTTCGCCTCCGCGATCTTCTGATACTATTCCCCAATGATGGACGCCCTTTTCCTCCAGGTGATCGGGGGGGTATTCCTGCTCCTGTACGGAGTCCGGCTGACCGGACAGGGGTTCGAGCTCGCGTTCGGGGCGAAGCTTTCCCGGCTCTGGGTCGGCCCCGGCGGCGGCAGATTCCGCGCCTTCGGCGCGGGGGTCTTGAGCACCTCCCTGATCCAGAGTTCGGGCGCCGTCGTCGCGATGGTTGTCTCGTTCACCGAGATCGCGCCTCTTTCCCTGCCCCAGTCCCTCGCGGTCGTCCTCGGCGCCGACTTGGGGAGCACGGTCACCATCCAGATCCTGTCTTTCCGGATTTACCAGTACGCCTTCCTCGTCGTTTCCATCGGCGTGATCCTCTCCCTGTGGGGAAGAAAGAGAACCCTCCGGGCGATCGGGCAGGGAATCCTCGGGTTCGGCCTCCTCCTGCTCGCCCTGAAGTTCCTTGCGGGCGCCGCCTCGGAGATCGGAAGCGTCACTTCCCTTCGCCTCCTGATGGCGGATCTCGCGCAGGCCCCGCTGGTCTCGTTCCTCTTGGGCGTGCTCCTGAGCGCCCTGTTCCAGAGCGGGACGGCGGTCATGATTCTCCTGATCGCGTTCTCCCAGCAGGGAGTGCTTCCGTTGCCCGCCGTTCTGCCCCTGGTCCTCGGGGCGAATGTGGGGGGGACCTCCCTGGCCTTTACCGCCTCCTCGGGTCTGGCCGCGGAGGGGAGGAGGGTCGCCTGGGGGCACCTGCTGATGAAGACCGTCGGCGCGGCCCTGTTTCTCCCGTTCTTTTCGGCAGCCCAGGGGTTTCTCTCTCTGATGTCGCCGGACCCGTCCCGGATCGTCGCCAACGCCCACACGATGTTCAACTTCACGCTGGCCATCCTCTTTTTTCCCCTCCTTCCCCGCCTGTCCTCCGCCCTCTGCCGGGTGGTCCCCGGGAAGACATCCCTGGTCCCCGCGGGGGAGCCGGCCTACCTGGACCGGGACCATCTGCCCGCGACAGGGGCAGCCCTCGGACAGGTGGCGCGGGAGATCGTGCGGATGGCGGACATGATCCAGGAAATGCAGGAACTGGGGCTCCAGGCGATCCGCAGCATGGATGTCGACCTCGTCACCCGGATCGCCCGGGCGGACGACGACGTCGACCGGCTGACCCGCGAGGTGAAGGTATTCCTCTCGAAGCTCGGCGAGGGAGCTCTGGACCCGGAGCAGACCCGCCGCGCCGTGGCCTACATCTCCATCGTCTCCGATCTGGAGAATATCGGGGATTTCCTCGACAAGACGCTGGGCGAACACCTGCGCAAGCTGGCGGAGCGGAACCAGCGCTTCTCGGAGGAGGGATCCAGGGAGCTGCAGTCGCTGATGCGCGAGGTGGAGTCGATGTACGGCGAGGCGGTGTCCGCCTTCGTGACCCGGGACGAGAGAGCCGCCGAGATCGTGATTGCCCGGAAAAAGGTCGTCGGCCAGAGGGAACGGCAGTTGCGCATCGCCCACATCCATCGTCTGCAGAAGGGGACCCCCGAGTCGCTCGAGTCCAGCGCCGCCCACCTGGACATCCTCTCCTCCTGGAAGGTGATCGCGTCCCACTGCGCCTCCATCGCCTACAACGTCATCCAGATGGATGCCTGAGCCGGCGCGAGCCACGAACCCCCGGCAACCCCGGGAACGGTCCGCGGGCCGGCCTTCGTCATTGATTCCGTTTCGGGGACGAGGTATCTTGATCTGTCGAAAATTCTCCGGGTGCCGGCTTGCGGAAGACCCCGCAATATGGGGAAATACGCCGGCACGGGAATCCATACGCCTACTGAGGGGAGAAACCGGCACATGGTGGAGTCGTCGTTTTCGGTGATCGAAAAAAAGATCTCGGATCTCGCGGGGATGGTGGTAGCGTTGAAGAAGGAAAAGGCGGATCTGGCGGCCCGATTGGAAAAAAAGGAGGCCGAGGTCAGGGACATGGTGCGGAAGGTCGCCGAACTGACCGAAGAGCGGGACGAAATCCGCAGCAAGGTCGAGACAATCCTGGCGCGAATCGAAAGCATTGAGTTGTAGCGGACGGGCTGTATAATGAAAGGTGTAGGGAGATGGGCGACCGGTTCAATGTGAACATCGCCGGTTATGCGCTCACCGTTTCGACCGAGCGGACGGCGGAACACATGGAGCGGCTGAGCGAACTTCTGAACAAGAGGGTTCGGGAGATCCAGAAGTCCGGCGGAACCGCGAACTATCTCCACGTGGTCATGCTGGCCGCCATGAAGCTGGGAGACGAGGTCCTCGAGCTTCGTGAGGCACTCGACGCGGAAAAACGGCGTTTCGAGGAAAAAAGCCAGGAACTCCTGGGGGTGCTGGACAAGGCATTGAAATAGGACGGGATGGCAGGCGGCCCCTGCCGTGTTCGTGATTGGCGGAAGAGTCAGAGCCAACACAGAGAGAACGGGATCCCTTCCGGGCGTCGGTGAGCATGCCCCTGCACGGGGAAGCCTGAAGGCGCCGACCAGGGAACCCACCTGGTGAAAACCAGGTTCGACTCGACTGCCGACACGGCAAAGCGCAGGGGCTTTCCCGCACTTTTCGCGGGCGCAGGCCGTTTACATAGATCGGGGCGGCAGGGGCATAAGGATCGTACGTTCTACAACGAATAAGGTTTGATCGTTGTTTCGATAGCTGCAACCTCGAGCGAATCCGGGTTTCCCCTCCGGGTTCTCGCCTTATTCGCGTTTCCTGCCTCCTCTCGTAATTCCACATTCGAAAGGACGTTTCATGTTCGCCGGAGAGCGGAAAGCGCGTCTTCGCCGGAACGAGCGGAGGCGTTTTAGCCCCGAAGAGCCGGACCGGGAGCGCGCGGGAAAAAGCCTCCAGGTGCAGGACCGGTTCCTGGCCGCGTTTCCGCCGGCCTCCGGCAGGAAGATCGCCCTGTATGCGGCGGTGCGCGGGGAAGTCGGGACCGACCTTATCCGCGAACGCTGCCTTGCCGCAGGGGCGTTTCTTTATTACCCCCGGATGTGCGAGGACGGCAACCTCACCTTCTTCCGCCATGAGGAGAACGACGGATGGGAGCGGGGAAGATTCGGAATCCGGGAGCCTCGGGCCGTACCGGGCAGGGAAGGGATCCGGAAAGGGTTCGACCTGGTCGTCGTCCCCGGTCTCGCATTCGATGCGGCCGGCAGGCGGCTGGGGCAGGGTCACGGCTATTACGATCGTTTTCTTTTTGGTCTCGGCGGGACGGCGGTGACGGTCGGGCTGGCCTTTTCCTGGCAACTGGTTCCGGAGGTCCCCGTGGACGCGTGGGACGTCCCCGTCGACGCCGTGGTCACGGAAACCGGTGTTGTCGAGCGGGACATAAAATAGATGGGGTATGAGGGAGGAATCCTTTGAATACGAATATGATCATCATCGCGGCGCTTGCGGTGCTCGTGGCGGGCCTCGCGCTCGTCGTTCTCTCTCTGATGTCGAAGAAGAAATTTGCGGAGGATCGGGCCCAGGAAGCGGCGGCGAAGGCCGAGGAGATTCTCCACAATGCAAGGAAGGAGGCCGAGAACACCCTCAAGGAGGCGGTTCTCCAGGCCAAGGATTATCAGCTCCAAATGAAACTCGATTTCGAGCGGGAGACCCGCGAGCGAAAGAACGAGATCAGCCAGCTCGAGAAGCGACTTCTCCAGAAGGAAGACACGCTCGACCGGAAGACCGAGACCCTCGAGGGCCGGTCGCAGGAATTTGCAAAGAAGGAAAAGGAGCTGGCCGAGTCGGAGCACAGGCTTGCACGGGGGAACCAGGAACTCCAGGACCTGACCCGCAGTGCGAAGGAAAACCTCGAGCGGATCTCGGAGGTGACGGCCGACCAGGCGAAGTCCGAACTCGTGGAGATGATCGCGGACGAGGCCAGGCTGGACGCAGCGAAGAAGGTCCGCGCGATCGAGGAAGAGTTCAAGGAGGAGGCGGGGCAGAAGGCCCAGAAGATGATTGCGCTCGCCGTCCAGAGGTACGCGGCCGATTACGTCGCCGAGCGCGTCGTCACGGCGGTTCCCCTCCCCTCGGAGGAGATGAAGGGGAGGATCATCGGGAGGGAGGGGCGCAACATCCGGGCGTTCGAGGCGGCGACGGGGATCGATGTCATCATCGACGACACCCCCGAGGCGGTTATCCTGTCGGGGTTCAACCCCGTGCGCCGCGAGGTCGCGAGGATCGCCCTCACCCGACTGGTACAGGACGGGCGCATCCATCCCGCCCGGATCGAGGAAACGGTAGAGAAGGTGGCCAAGGAGGTGGAGGAGATCATCCGCGAGGCGGGGGAACAGGCCCTGTTCGATCTGGGTCTCCACGGGCTCCACCCCGAGCTGGTCAAGCTCATCGGAAAGCTCAAGTACCGGACCTCGTACGGCCAGAACATCTACACCCACTCCCTCGAGGTGGCGTTCCTCTGCGGGATGATCGCTTCCGAGCTGGGTCTTTCCGCCAAGGTCGCCAAACGGGCGGGGCTTCTGCACGACATCGGCAAGGCGGTGGACCACGAGGTCGAGGGACCTCACGCCCTGATCGGCGCGGACCTGTGCAAGAAGTACGGCGAATCCGCCCGTGTCATCCATGCCATCGCCGCCCACCACGAGGACGAGTCCCCGCGGGACGTGCTGCCCATTCTCGTCCAGGCGGCCGATGCGCTCTCCGGGGCGAGGCCGGGGGCCCGCCGCGAGATGCTGGCCAACTACCTCAAGCGTCTGGAGGATCTCGAAAAGATCGCGAAGTCGTTCGCGGGGGTGGAGAAGTCCTACGCCATCCAGGCCGGACGGGAGGTGCGCATCATCGTCGACAACCACAAGATAAGCGACGACCTGGCCACGATGCTTGCGCGGGACATCGCGAAAAAGGTCGAGACCGAGCTATCCTATCCCGGCCAGATCCGCGTCACCGTCATCCGCGAGACGCGCGCCGTGGAATACGCCCGCTAGGGACGGTCCTGGATGAGGGCTTGGCAGAACCGCAAAGGGACCGCAGTCACACAGCAGAGGGTGATAGACCCACCGGGGAGGCCAGGACCGTCCCTGGTTGTCGAAATGTCCTGCGGTGAGACTGACTTGATGGCACCAGGGACCGCAGTTCACGACGAAGGGTTGATAAGAGATGGCGCGTAATCCAGGACCGTCCCTGCTTTTTCACAGAGGACCGTCGTCCACGACCCAGGGTGGTGGAGGGGAAGAGCGTTCTCCAGGACCGTCCCTGGTTTTAAGATAATGTGGGTTCTCTTCCTCGGCGACGTGGTCGGCAAACCCGGCAGGAGGGTGGTGCGGGAATTCCTGTCCCGGATCCGATCGCACCGGGACATCGACCTGATCATCGCCAACGGCGAGAACGCCGCCGGAGGGGTGGGGGTGACCGGGCCGGCGGTCCGGGAGCTCTTCGACGCAGGGGTGGACGTGCTGACGGGCGGGAACCACACCTGGGACAAGCGGGAAGGGCTGCCCCTCGTGCGGGACGAGGAGAAGGTCTTGCGCCCCGCCAACTACCCGCCGGGAGTGGACGGCCGCGGATGGGGCGTCTTTCATGGGCGGAGCGGGTCCCCGTATGTCGTTGTATCCCTGATCGGCCGGGTCTTCATGGGTCAGTATGACTGCCCGTTTCGCTGGATGGACGAGTCGGTGCCGGAGATGAAGCGGCATGCCGCGACGGTCATCGTCGACTTCCACGCGGAAGCGACCTCGGAGAAACGGGCGATGGCGTTCCACCTCGATGGGAGGGTTTCCGCGGTCGCAGGGACCCACACCCATGTCCAGACGCGGGACGCGCAGGTCATGCCCGGGGGGACCGGCTACATCACCGACGCGGGAATGTGCGGACCGACGAACTCCGTGATCGGGATGGATGCCGGCGACGTCCTGCGGCGTTTTCTCACCCAGGTGCCGACCCGCTTCGAGGTGGCCTCGGGCGAGGCGGAAGCCGCCGGCGTCTTCTTCGAGATCGACCCGGCGTCCGGGGTGTGTCGCGGCGCGGAGGCGTTCGCGATGAGCGAAACCATGATGAGGGGCCGGGAAGCATGGATGCGATTCTGAAGTCTCTCAAGCGGGGAACGATCGACCTCATTTCCGAGGAGGAGCTCGAGGGAAAGCTCCGGCGGGCACAAAAGGGGAAGAAAGCCCTCCGCGTGAAGGCGGGCTTCGACCCGACCGCTCCCGATTTGCATCTGGGGCACACCGTGCTCATCCAGAAACTGAAGCACTTCCAGGAGGCGGGGCACCAGGTGGTGTTTCTCATCGGGGACTTCACGGGGATGATCGGCGACCCCAGCGGGAAGGTCGAGACCCGCAAGCCCCTGACGCGGGAGGACGTGGAGCGCAACGCGCAGACCTACCGGCAGCAGATCTTCAAGATCCTCGACCCGGAAAGGACCGAAGTCCGGTTCAACTCGGAGTGGCTTTCGCCGCTTTCCATCGAGGAGATGGTGCGCATCGCGGGGCAGATGACGGTCGCCCGCATGCTGGAGAGGGACGACTTCCGCCGCCGGTACGAGGAGAACCGACCGATCTCGATCCACGAATTCCTCTACCCGCTTTTCCAGGGGTACGACTCGGTCGCCTTGCGCGCGGACGTGGAGCTCGGGGGGACCGACCAGAAGTTCAACCTGCTGGTGGGGCGCGATCTCCAGCGCGTCTGGGGGCAGGAGCCCCAGGTCGTCATCACCACGCCGCTTCTCGTCGGGCTGGACGGAGTGAACAAGATGAGCAAGAGCCTGGAGAACTATGTGGGGATCACGGAGGAGCCGGACACGATCTTCGGGAAACTGATGTCGATCTCCGACGACCTGATGCTCCAGTACTACGAACTGCTTTCCGACATCTCCCTGGGGGAGTGGGAGAGGCTGAAAGGGGGAATTGCGGACGGATCGCGCCATCCGATGGAAGCCAAACTGGCCCTGTCACGGGAGATCGTCGCGCGCTTTCACGGGGATGCCGCCGCGAAGGAATCGGAAGAAGGCTTCCGGAAGCGGTTCTCCCGGAAGGAATTCCCGGAGGATGCCCGGCGCGTGTCCGGCAGCGCGCTCGCCGGGAAAACCGACCTCACGTCGGTCGTCTCCACGGTCTCCCTCTCCTTCCGCTCCAAGGCGGCGGCCAGGCGCCTTATCGAGCAAGGCGGCCTGGAGGTCAACGGGGAGCGGGCGAGCGATCCCCTCGGAGAGATCCCCCTCCGCGGCGAAATCCGGTTGAAAATCGGGAAGAAAGAATTCATCATCCTTTCGTTCGAATGAGGCCGGAAGGGGCCTGTTTTTTTTTCTTGCCCTCCTCCGGGGAAAACGCTATAGTCTCCCCTCGCTCGCGCAGAAACAGGCAATCCTCCCGATTTTTCCGGCAGGCAGCCCCGTTGTCTTGCGATAGGTTTCCGCGGTATAATATCTGCAGGACCAAGCCAAACGGTCTTGACAGTTGTAAAGGGTTTTACTATACTGTTCTGCCCGGCATATGTTGAGGATGGCCGGGGTTTCCCGGATCTTTGAAAACTGAACAGGGAATGCGAGGCGTGATTCGGATCTTCGTCTTTTCCGTTTTATGGATTCAAGTGGAGAGTTTGATCCTGGCTCAGAACGAACGCTGGCGGCGTGCCTAACACATGCAAGTCGAGCGCGAAAGGGGGGGTAACTCCCCGAGTAGAGCGGCAAACGGGTGAGTAACACGTGGGTAGTCAACCTCCGAGTGGGGAAAAACAGTGGGAAACTGCTGCTAATTCCGCATGACATCTTCGGGCTCTCGGGCCTGGAGATCAAAGCTGGGGACCGAAAGGCCCAGCGCTTGGAGACGAGCCCGCGTCCGATTAGCTAGTTGGTGAG
>DATEXR010000297.1 GCA_035256765.1 Candidatus Deferrimicrobiaceae bacterium
CGGGAGGAGGAACGCAAGTGTCGAGGAGAAGAACCCATCGGATGCTTGGCATTTTGACTGCCTTGTGCCTATGCGTCTCCCTCGCGCAGGCGGAGGAAAAATCGTCCCTTCTCCCGATCGTCTCCGGCAGTGACGGCAGCAGGGTCTGGGTGGAGGTCTCTTACACCGGGAACAGGGCGAAAGCCGTACCGATCATGGAGATCCCCGAGAAGACCATCCGTCAGATGGCAACCGTAGGGGAAACGGGAACCCGTTTGCTCGCACCTCCCGCCGTGGACGACGGGATTTCGCGCCCGGAGGGAACCGACGTCGGGAAATTCCTCGAGCGGCACAAGTCCCTGGCGGTCCGGGAAGGCCCCGAGGGGGTTTCGCTCGGCAATGCGTTCGATCTCGTGGGGAACATCCGGGAAGCGGTAAGAAACAACCGGGGCAACCGGGAGAAGCTGGAAGCGATCGCAGACACCCTGAAGCGCGCGTCCGCCGCGAGGGAGCCCCTCGCCGGGACGAGCGGACCCGGGATTCGATCGGCCATCAACCTCGCCGCGGAATCCGGCATCTCCCCAACCGGCCGGGTCCGTCCCCGTATCGAGATCCCCTGACCCTTTCGTCCGGCCCCTGCCTTCCGTTCTCCACTTCGAAAATATCGGCACCGCATCCGTGCCTGCCCGATGCCACCAGGGGGCGCGGCGGGCGGTTCCATCATGCCCCGTACTTCTCTTCGAATTCCTCGTCGGACATCGTCAAGTACAGGATCCCCTCGATCAGACCGGCCACGGCGGGGATGAGCGTCCAGCAGAAGACCGCGTACAGGATTCCCCACCCGGTCTGGCCAAGGAAGAACCGATGGACCCCGAAGCTCCCGAGGAGGATGGCGAATATCGCGGCGGCGGTTCTCCGGCTGAGTTTGCCCGGGCGCCTGAACGATGGCTGCCGCACGCCGCACCGGGGGCAGATCTCCGCCCGGGCGTCGATGGGGGCGCCGCAATGGACGCAATATTTCCCTTTTTCCAAGGCACGTTCCCTGTGGCCCGCCGTGCGGAGCCGGCCTGCGCGGACGCTTCCGCGCTATGACCGATAGCGCTTCCGCCGGAAGAGGTCGGTCTTGATCGAGGCAACACGATCCAGGAACAGGTAGCCGTCGAGGTGGTCCGCCTCGTGCTGGATGGCGACCGCCTCGAAACCGATCGCCTCGAGGATGACCTGCTTCCCCTCGCGATCGAGCGCGTCCACCAGAACCCACTGGGCGCGCTCCACGTTCGCGGTATAGTCCGGCACGCTCATGCACCCCTCCCGGACGAGCTGCTTCCCTCCCATGGCGAGGATTTCGGGATTGACCAGCACGAGAAGGCCGTGATTCGCCTCCTGGCCGCCGCGACGGTGGGTCGAGACGTCGACCACGATGATGCGGCTAGACATCCCGACCTGCGGTGCGGCGATGCCGACGCAACCCGGGGAGGTGCGCATCGTCTCCAGAAGGTCATCGATGAACGCGGACACCTCGGCGGTCACCCCCGTGACGGGGGCGGACTTCTCCTTCAGGCGGGGGTCCGGAAACTTGAGGATCGGGAGGATCGCCATGCCCAACGGCCGTCAGAGCTCCAGGGTTTCGATCGGGCGAACCGAAATGGACACGCCGAGCTCCTTCTTGACCCGGTCGAACACCCCGTTCAGCTCCTTCATGTCGACGCTTTCCGGGATGTCCACCTCCATGACCATCACATAGACGGGCCGCTCCTTCGACCCGACGACCTGCGTGTTGAGGTCGGTGATGTTCACTTTTCGCTGGGCGAGCTCCCGGGCCACGGAGTAGACGATCCCCGGCCGGTCGGCCCCGTACACCGAGATGATGTGGGGGTGCCCGGCGAACGACTTCTCGTGGACGACCTCCTCCGCCTTCAGCGAGTGGACCGTGACCAGAAGCCCCATCTCCCGGCGCACCTCGTCGAAGGAGGGAGAAACCTCCGA